>DQGF01000556.1:0-10909 GCA_003525045.1 Pseudomonas sp.
CTTGAGTCCATCGCGAGCAAGCTTGCTCCTACAATGAAACGGCATGACGCCCTGTAGGAGCGAGCTCGCTCCAACAATTGAACGGCATGACGCCCGACAGTAGGGTCTTTTCTGTCGCCGTCCGTCGCTACAGGTCTGAATAAATCGGATCAAGGTCGCTGTCGGGACAGTCTTTGTGGTGCAAGTTGGCAAGATTGACGCGCCACCCTTCCCCCCACTTGGGGAAAACGGTCATATTTATGTCATGTCATCTCAGGTCCGCACGCCTGGATCTGTCCGAAAACAACAGGTTGATAATAACAAGGACGACCTCATGCCCACGCAAAATCCGCACCGCATCGTCGGCTTGTGCACTTCCAGCAAGGTGTACAACGCACTGACCGAACTCAAGCACCTGGAAGGCCATCGCAGCGCCAAGTTTCTTTCGCTGCTGGCGGAAAACCTGGTGCGCAAAGGCCTGCTCAGCGAGCAGGAAGTGGTTCATATGCTTGATCTGGTGGTCGACTGAGCCCACAACACATTGGCATCAATGACGACTATCGAAAGCGTTGATTGTCCGTTCAAGCGCCGGGTCCGTATGGTAGCTCCATAGATTGATGGAGGTACTTATGTCTCAGGTTCAGATCATGTCCGTTATCGGTAGCGCCGTTCCCGCACCGCTCAGAGCGCTGGGATTGCTCGCCTGCTGGTATCTGGTACGGGATGGCGAACCCATCAGTGGTCCGTTGACCTCATTGCCGGCCGCCCGCGCTTTGTCACAACGCATCGGCCAGGGCCAGCTCAGCGCTTAAGGCAACTGCACCCGCGGTTTGGTTTCGATGAAGATGGCCCAGCTCGACATGAACAGTGCGGCAATCAGCGGCCCGATGACAAAGCCATTCAAACCGAAGATCGCCAGGCCGCCAAGGGTCGAGATCAGAATCAGGTAGTCCGGCATCTTCGTGTCCTTGCCCACCAGAATGGGTCGCAGCACGTTATCCACCAGGCCGATCACAAAAATCCCGAACAACCCCAGCACCACGCCCTGCCAGATCGCTCCGGTGAACAGGAAAAAAGCCGCCACCGGCGCCCAGACGATCCCCGCCCCCACCGCTGGCAACAGCGATAAAAACGCCATCAGCACCGCCCAAAGCAACGCGCTCGGGATACCCAGAAACCAGAAAATCAAACCGCCCAATGCACCCTGCGTAATCGCCACCAGCAGGTTGCCTTTTACTGTCGCCCGAACCACGCGGTTGAACTTGAGTTGCAAACGACGTTTCTGGTGCTCCTGCAGCGGCACGGCAGCGCGAACTTTACGTGCCAGTTCGGCGCCGTCTCGCAGAAAAAAGAACAGCAGGTAGAGCATGATGAAAAAACTCACCAGAAAATCGAAAGTGCCCTGACCGAAACTGAAGGCCTGTGTGGCGATAAACTCATTACCTGTTACCGCACTCTTGATGATTTTTTCTCGCAGACCGTCTAACTCACCTACCCCGAACCGATCGAGCAAGTGCTGGAAGTACGGCGGCAGGCTGTGTTTGAAATGCGTCACATACCCGGCAATGTCCAGTTCGCCGTTTTCGATGCTCTTGTAGACTGCGGCCCCTTCTTGAACCAGCAAGACACTGAGGATGATCACCGGCAGAATCGCGATCACCAGGCAGATGCCCAGGGTGAGCAGCGCCGTCAGGTTGCGTTGCCAGCCGAACTTCACTTGCAGTCGGCGCTGCAGGGGTGCGAAGAGGATGCCGAGGATGACTGCCCAGAACACCGCACCGTAAAACGGCAGCAAAATCCAGATGAAAGCGGCGGTGACCAGTCCCAACAGGACCACCAGTGATTTGTTTTGCAGTGTCTCTTCGTTCATGTCCGATCCATGTCAGTCAGCAGGGAAGCAATGTCGCGTCCTGGTGCTTAGTCCGCCACGGTTCGCGCGAGTGCCATCCGTTTGTTCATCAAGCATAGATCCAGATCAATGAGTCCTGCGTTGGAGCCGATTTACCCTCGCGGACTTTTGCGATCGACACGTTGGTGATGAACATCAGTGGTCCGCGCGCAATAGAAATGAGATTCAGGCGAATTCTTCGCGCAACATCGCCACAAATGCCTCTCGCGCCGGGTGAACCCCGGCGTTTTCATGCCAGTAAAACAGGTTGTCGATGGCCGTCAGCTCGGGGAATTCATAGCCCGCGCAACCGGCGCCTTTGGCGAATTGGTCAAATACGCCTTTTGGCACCAGCGCCACACCGGCCCCGGCGCTGACGCAGCCGACAATCGCGCCATAACTGGCCAGGCTGACAATCGGCAACGCCTGCCCCTGCCGCAACAACCAATGCTCCAGTGCCGCCCGGTAGGGACAGCCTTGCGGCCACATGAACACGGTCTTGTCCTGCAGATCGGCGATATCGCGCACCGGCCCCAGGGACGTTGAGGCAATCAATAACAGCTCCTCGCGGTACATCGGCGTGCGCTTGAGTTGCGAGCGCTCGAGATCCACCGCGACGATCGCACCGTCGAGCCGATGATTGAGGGTGTCGTCGAGCAACTGGCTCCAGGTGCCGGTGGTCAGCTCCAACGCCACCGCCGGGAAACGCTTGTGGAATTTGGCCAGCAAGCGCGGCAAGCGACCGGTGGCCGAGGACTCGATGGCACCAATGCGCAACGGACCGGACGGCTGCGCGGCGGGGTCGAGCGCCCGCTTGGCTTCAGCGGTGAGCGCGAGAATTTTCTCGGCATAGGCGAGGAAGGTCTGCCCCGACGGGCTGATGCGCAACCCTCGACCCTCGCGCAGGAACAGCGCGACACCCAGCTCCGCCTCCAGGGACTTGATCCGTGCCGTGATATTCGACGGCACGCAATGCAACAACTCGGCGGCGCGGGCAATGCTGCCGACGTCGGCGATGGTTTTGAACATGCGAATCTGCGCCAGCTCCATACATCACCTAAAGTGAACACAGCACGCTACTGGCGCGCTTCGTGTTCAAGGACCGGGTGAGTGCCTGGCGCTGGGGCTGTGTCGTTCTGGGTTTGCTCGGCGTGGTGATTGTGGTCGCTGGCGATCATGGACTGGGCAGCATTGATGGCCACGGCTTGCTGATCCTGCTGGCGGCGGTGTCCTGGAGCTTTTACTTTGCGTTGCACAAGCATCATGCCCGGCGCTACGACGGGTTGACGCTGGTGTGTTACACGGTTTGGTTCGGGACGCTGTTGCTGTTGATTTATCTGCCGGGGCTGGCGAGCAAGGTGGTCGCAGCCCCGGTCGATGTGCAGCTGGCGGTGATCGGCTTGGGCGTTTTTCCGAGCGCTCTGGCGTATCTGGCTTGGGCCTATGTGTTGGCGCATGTGGACCTGAGCCGGGCGACGATGACGTTGTATCTGATTCCTCCCACTGCCATGGGCATTGCTTCCTTTGCACTGGCGGAGCAGCCCACATTGATGGTCGTCGTCGGCTCAGCGATTGTGCTGGTCAGTGTGTTGGCGTTGAATCTGGAGCGGCGGGTGGTGGCGATTCACGGGGCGAGTGTTTGATCGCTGATTTGTGGTGAGGCGTCTGACGCCTTCGCGAGCAAGCCTGCTCCCACACGGTCTGTGGCGACCGCATTATTTTCATCCGACTCAAAACCTGTAGGAGCGAGGCTTGCCCGCGAACAACGATGACGCGGTAAACCTGCCCCCCACAAAAAACCCGGCGCACTGGCCGGGTTCTGTTTATCGCCTGTCATCGGACAGCGGAGTGGGCTCATCCGCGGGCGGCACGTCTTCATCCGCTGTCGGGTCCATCCAGTCTTCAGGTCGATCAGCGTCTGCGCCGGTGGGATCCCGGGTCGGGTCCATGCCCGGTGGTGCATCCTGGTCCATGCTGGGCTCGTCGGTGCCGGGCATGGGTCGGGTGGGGTCGGTGTCGGGTGTTCCACCCTGGAACATAGAATCGGTAGCCATGACGCACCTCACAGATGAGGTCCAGCAAATCTGGGCCGTACTCGTTGGAAATAACGCCGTGGATGAGGTGCTATCGAGTAGACCAACGGTTATCCGCGATCCGCCGGAAACCGGTCGCGGTATTCACGCGCTGCGGGGCGATGCCGCATGGGCCGAAAGGCCGGTGGCCTGAAACCACTCGGACCACTCGTCCGTGCGATTGGGAGCGCAACAGCGTTTGCTGCAACAGGTCTGTAGATGTTTTCAATTGTCGGGCAATCCCGGGAACACACAACACCGACAGCGGCGCCTCGATCAATCGCACGGCTTCAATGCCATGCCACGCCCCAGCGCCAAAACGAATGGCAAAATCCAGCCCTTCGGCCGCCACATCCACTCGATTGTTATTCGTCGACAGCCGCAGATCTATGACCGGATGTTTTAACATCATTGAAACTCATGGAAAGTGGCTCAGTCATGCCTAAAAATCACCTGAACAAGTTCACGTCCTACAGTGCCTTGGTACTTTTCCTCGGCGCCGGTCACTGCGTGGCAGACGACCGCATCGAATCCATCGTCAACGCCGCCATCGAACCGGTGATGCAGCAACAACAGATCCCTGGTGTCGCGGTCGCGATCATCGTCAACGGCCAGCCGCATTACTTTAATTACGGCGTTGCCTCGAAGGAAAACGGCAAGGCCGTCACCGAAGACACCCTGTTCGAGATCGGCTCGGTGAGCAAAACCTTCACCGCCACCCTCGCCGCCTATGCCCAGGCCAGCGGCAAACTGTCCTTTTCGGACAAGGCCAGTCATATCCTGCCGCAGCTGCGAGGCAGCGCATTCGACAACATCAGCGTCCTCCAACTTGGCACCTACAGCGCCGGTGGCCTGCCGCTGCAATTCCCCGACGCGGCCGATGCACCGGACAAGATGCTCGGCTACTTCAAACAGTGGAAACCGACCTACGCCGCTGGCAGCCATCGGCAGTATTCGAACCCGAGCCTGGGACTGTTCGGTTACCTCGCTGCCCACAGTCTGGGCGCGCCGTTTGATGACGTGATGGCAAACACCCTGCTGCCGAAACTCGGGTTGAAGCACACCTACCTCAAGGTACCGCAGGATCAGATGGGGCTTTATGCCCAAGGCTACAACAAGGACGACAAACCTGTGAGGGTGGGGCCGGGCGCGCTGGATTCAGAGGCGTATGGGGTGAAGACGAGCGCAACGGATCTGATTCGCTACGTCGCAGCGAACATGAAACCGTCGGGCCTTGAAGAGCCGCTGCAGCGTGCGATCGCCACGACTCACACCGGTTATTACCAGGTCGGCGACATGACTCAGGGATTGGGTTGGGAGTTGTACGACTATCCGATCACGCTTGATCGATTGCTGGCGGGCAACTCATCGAAGATGACCTTTGAGCCCCATGAAGTCCAGTGGATCGAGCCGCCACAAACGTCTCGGCACAACACGCTGCTCAACAAAACAGGCTCGACCGCCGGCTTCGGCGCTTACGTCGCGTTCGTGCCCGACGAGCAGATCGGCATCGTGATCCTGGCCAACAAAAACTATCCAAATGCCGAGCGAGTGAAAGTGGCGCATACGGTCTTGAGCGCACTGAGCAAATAAACTGGAACCACTCAACTGTGGTGAGGGGGGCTGTGTCGACTAGATTCGGCAATTGAGCGAGACCTTTCCAAATTGCCAATTTGTGCTGACAACCCACTCGCCGCTTGTCATCAGCGACGCAAAAGATGTGTTGTGCTACGTGCTGGATGATGGAGAACTACAGGAACGCAATGGCCTTTATGGACTGGATGCCAATCAGGTTCTACTGGAAGTCATGAGCTGGAGTTGCGCCGTGCGTAAGATCGACAAAGGCATTGAGCCGCAATCGCTGACTCGCTTGAAGCGCGCGGATAACGCGTTACGTTACCCGTTTGAAGATGAAGCGTTCCTGGGTTTGCTTCTAGAGGACCTGCGGAGGGATATTGTTACAGCTGGCAAATTCAGGGGCTGACGCAAAACCCTGTAGGAGCGAGGCTTGCCCGCGAAGGCAGCGTGTCAGTCAACATCGATGTTGAATGATCAATTGCCTTCGCGGGCAAGCCTCGCTCCTACAACGAAGGCGGTGTGTCAGTCGACATTGATGACGGATGTCAGCGAGCAGGCTCGCTCCCACAGGTATGTCACTTGCCCCAAGGTTCTGCGCGGGTTCAATCGTCCGGCATTTCAGGCGGCTTGGCGGGCTTGGCTGGTTTGCCCGGTTTTGTCCCCTTGGCGCCCTTGGCCGGTGCGGCTTCGGTCACCGGCGGTGGTGTGGGCACCGTGGCTTCTTTTTCTGTCGCCGGCAATTCGTCGATGGTTTTGAAAATCTGCTGCAGCTCGATCGCATCCGACTGTTCAAGTTTCTTTTCGCCGTCCTTGCCGACCAGAATCACCTTGGTCTTCGCTCCGGCCCCCAACTTGAGCGCGCGGATCAATGCCGCCGTGTCTTGTGGCCCCAGGTCTTTGCCCTCGCGCTGGCCCATCAGATTGAGCACGGTGTACAGGACCATGTTTCGCTCGGTGAAGCCCTTGCGGTTGGCCGGCTCATCCAGCGAGTTTTTTAGGCTGACCCAGGTGGGATCGACGGTGCTCGGAGCAATGACGATCAACGGCCGGGCCCTGCCCTTGTCCATATCCAGCGGTGAGTCGCTATCCCCAGCGAACAAGGGGCCGACAAAAGCCAGCAGGGTAGCCAGGGTCAATGACCTGATGAGCATGCGCATCTCCTTTTGATATCCACGCTCTAATGATTGCGCATCGCGGCGTTCGTTCCGGGTGACGCACGGCAAATGTGTTTCGCCTTGACCCAAGCTTAGGTCAGGGCGGTCATTGCGCAATAGGTCATTGAGGATCGTACGTGGGATTTGATCAGCTGTTCTGACCGCTTTATTGTGGTTCACCATTGCGACGACTGAATCGTCTGCGCCAGGCAAAGGAGCTTCAACTCACTATGGAAATCGATTACCTCTGCAACCACCCCACCCTGATACCGGAATTGGCCGAGCTGAATTTCAAGGAATGGGGTCAATTCGCACCAAGCGATACCCTCGAAGCCAGAACCGAACGTATGCGTGCTGCATGTGGCAAAGGTGCTGTGCCCACCGTACTGGTAGCCCTCGATGATACGCAACTGCTCGGCGGAGCCCTGCTGATTGAGAGCGATTTGGCATCACGGCCCGAACTGACTCCCTGGCTGGCGGGTGTTTACGTCAAGGCCGAGCATCGTGGTCGGGGCATCGCCTCCCGACTGGTGTCGCGTATCGTTCAGGAAGCGGCGGCACTGGGTGTACCCAAGCTCTATCTCTACACCGACGCGGCCCAGTCGCTTTACGCCAGACTGGGCTGGGAAATCGTGGAGCAACTGGATGACAACGGGCTCGACGTCACGGTGATGGAGCGTGATACGTCGAAGGTTTAAAGCAACAGTGCTTAACTCATGGGAGAGATCCAAGGAGGCTCCTCCCATGAGCACTCAGCTGAACCACACCATCGTCTGGTGCCGCGACAAGCAGATATCGGCCAACTACCTGACCGACATTCTCGGCTTGCCCAGCCCCGAACCTTTCGGCCCGATGTTGATCGTCAAACTCGACAACGGCGTGTCGCTGGATTTCTACAACAATGACCCGCCGATCGCTTCCCAGCACTATGCGTTTTTGATCGGTGACGACGATTTCGATGCAGCCTTCGCCCGTCTGCAAGCACTAAAACAATCCTGGTGGGCCGATCCTGGCAAGCAGCGACCGAACGAAATCAACGACTATGGCTGTGGCCGACGGGTTTACTTCGATGACCCGGACGGGCACCTGCTGGAGATTTTCACCAGTGAGTGACTGAGGCCTGCGGCGAAAATCAGAACGCCAGTTTATAGCCGATCAGCACCAGCATCGTGGCCAGGCAAGGACGCAGCACCTCATCGGAGATGCGGCCCGTCAGGTGACTGCCCAGGTAAATGCCTGGCAGCGACCCGACCAGCAAGTAGCCCAGCACATGCCAGTCCATATTGCCCATGCTTGCGTGGCCGAGGCCGGCGACCAGGGTCAGCGGTACGGCGTGGGCGATCTCCGTGCCCACCAGCTGGCGGGTCGGCAGCAGCGGATAAAGAATGAATAGCGCCACGGTACCCAGGGCGCCAGCACCGATGGAGGTCAGGGCGACCATGGTGCCGAGCACCAGGCCGGTAATCAAGGTCAGCACATTCAGGCGGGAGCCGCTGGGGTTGTAGTTGCCGCCAGCCCTTGTGTGAGCGAAATCGAGCAGGCGTCTCTTGAAGAAAATCGCCAGTGCCGTGGCAAACAGTACAAAGCCCAAGGCCTGTTTGATGACGGCGTTCATGGCATCGGGGGATGTATGCAGTGTGCTTAGAAACCACAGTGTCATCAGCACCGCCGGCACACTGCCGAGGGTCAGCCAACCCGTGATCGCCCAATCGATGTTCTTGTTCTTTTTGTGAACCAGAACGCCGCTGGATTTGGTGATGGCGGCGTACAGAAGATCCGTGCCCACCGCCGTCGCCGGATTGATGCCGAACCACAGCAGGATCGGCGTCATCAATGAGCCGCCGCCCACGCCGGTCATGCCGACGATGAAACCCACCACTAAACCTGCAATAACCAACCCGAAGTTAACGAAATCCATTAACACGCCCACAAAAAACACATGAAAAAACTGGCCCGCAGCATAGCGATTTTTCTTATAACCACTTATATCGATGCGGTCTATCGTTATGCCCGATCTACATGCGCTGATCGCTGTAGGAGCGAAGCTTGCTCGCGAAGGCGGTGTGTCAGTTGATACAACTGTCGACTGACACACCGCCTTCGCGAGCAAGCTCCGCTCCTACATTGCATGTTGTTTCTTAGCGCGTCGCGGCCAGGCTCTCAAGGAAGCTTTCCAGCACCAAATGCGGGCGACGGCCCTTGCGTGTGACCGACGCAAGGCTCAGATCATAGAAACGCGCTGTCGGTTTCAACGCACGCAAGCGACCTTGTTGCACCCAAAGACTGGCGTAGTGGTCCGGCAGGTAACCGATGTAGCGACCGGTCAGGATCAGGAACGCCATGCCTTCCCGGTCGGATGCACTGGCGGTGCAATTGAGCGCCTGATAATGAGCCTGGATCTCGGCCGGTAAACGGAAGGTCGGGGCGATGGCGTCCTGGCTGTTGAGGCGCTCGTCGTCCAATTGTTTGTCGTCGACATAAAACAACGGATGTCCGACCGCGCAATACAGCAGCGAACGTTCACTGTAGAGCGGCTGGTATTCCAACCCCGACAGCGCGCTTGCCTGCGGCACCACGCCGACATGCAAGCGACCGTCGAGTACACCTTGTTCGACTTCGTTGGGCGCGATCATGCGGATCTGAATCTGCACATCCGGGCCCCGTTCTTTCAGTTGCGCCAGGGCGTGGGTGATGCGCATGTGAGGGAGAGTGACCAGGTTATCGGTCAGGCCGATGGTCAACTCGCCGCGCAAGTGTTGGTGCAGACCGTTGACCTCGGTACGGAAACTTTCCAGTGCGCTTAATAGCTGCAAGGCCGACTGGTAAACCTCGCGACCTTCTTCGGTCAGGGAAAACCCGGCGCGACCGCGTTGGCACAGGCGCAGGCCGAGACGCTGTTCCAGGTCGCTCATCTGCTGGCTGATGGCCGAACGGCCGATCCCCAATACCGATTCCGCCGCGGAGAAGCCGCCGCATTCGACCACACTGCGAAAAATCCTCAGCAGGCGGATATCAAAATCACTGACTTGCGCCAGCGGATCGGGGCGACGGCTGCTCATAGTTTAGTGGTGGCCTGACTGAACGTTAGAAGAGTTGGATTTCACCGACTTTATCCCCGTGGCAATTTAGCTGCAAGAACGCTGTTGATCTCTATGCCGCTTATTGTCCTGCGAGGTTTTGCCCATGAACTTGCCCGAAAACGCCCCGTCTTCCCTGGCCAGCCAGCTCAAGCTCGATGCTCACTGGATGCCCTACACCGCCAACCGTAATTTCCAGCGCGATCCGCGTTTGATCGTGGGCGCAGAAGGCAGCTGGCTGATCGACGACAAGGGCCGCAAAGTCTATGACTCGCTGTCCGGTCTGTGGACCTGCGGCGCTGGGCACACCCGCAAGGAAATCCAGGAAGCGGTCGCCAAGCAGCTGGGCACCCTCGATTATTCGCCAGGCTTTCAGTACGGCCACCCACTGTCCTTCCAGTTGGCTGAAAAGATCACTGACCTGACCCCTGGCAATCTGAACCACGTGTTCTTCACCGACTCGGGTTCCGAGTGCGCTGACACCGCGGTGAAGATGGTGCGCGCCTACTGGCGCCTGAAAGGCCAGGCGACCAAGACCAAGATGATCGGCCGTGCCCGTGGCTACCACGGTGTGAACATCGCCGGCACCAGCCTCGGTGGCGTCAACGGCAACCGCAAAATGTTCGGTCAGGCGATGATGGACGTCGATCACCTGCCGCACACCTTACTGGCGAGCAATGCCTATTCCCGTGGCATGCCGAAAGAGGGCGGTATCGCCCTGGCCGATGAACTGCTCAAGTTGATCGAGCTGCACGACGCTTCGAACATCGCTGCAGTATTCGTCGAGCCAATGGCCGGTTCCGCGGGTGTACTGGTTCCGCCACAGGGTTACCTCAAGCGTCTGCGCGAGATCTGCGATCAACACAACATTCTGCTGGTGTTCGACGAAGTGATCACCGGTTTCGGCCGTACCGGTTCGATGTTCGGCGCTGACAGCTTCGGCGTGACCCCTGACTTGATGTGCATCGCCAAACAAGTCACCAACGGCGCGATTCCGATGGGTGCAGTGATTGCCAGTTCCGAGATCTATCAGACCTTCATGAACCAGGCGACGCCTGAGTACGCGGTGGAATTCCCGCACGGTTATACCTATTCCGCGCACCCGGTGGCTTGCGCCGCGGGTCTGGCAGCACTCGACCTGCTGCAAAAGGAAAACCTGGT
>DQGF01000556.1:11218-11373 GCA_003525045.1 Pseudomonas sp.
CAGAGCGTGGCCGAAGTCGCACCGCATTTCGAAAACGCGCTGCACGGTCTGAAGGGCTCGAAGAACATTATCGACATTCGTAACTATGGCCTGGCCGGTGCCATCCAGATCGCGCCACGTGACGGTGATGCCATCGTGCGTCCGTTCGAAGCGGG
>DQGF01000487.1 GCA_003525045.1 Pseudomonas sp.
ACAGGGGCAGCGCGAGGTCATTTCATGAGCGATCTGGATCGTTACCTGCAAGCCGCTACCCGCGACAACACCCGTCGCAGCTATCGGGCGGCCATCGAGCACTTCGAAGTCAGTTGGGGCGGTTTTCTGCCGGCCACTGCCGACAGCGTCGCGCGTTATCTGGTGGCGTATGCCGGTGAGTTGTCGATCAATACCTTGAAGCTGCGCTTGTCGGCACTGGCGCAATGGCACAACAGCCAGGGCTTTGCCGATCCCACCAAGGCGCCAGTGGTGCGCAAGGTGTTCAAGGGCATTCGCGCGTTGCATCCGGCGCAGGAGAAACAGGCCGAGCCGTTGCAGCTGCAGCATCTCGAACAAGTGGTGGCCTGGCTGGAGCAAGAGGCGCAGGCCGCAAAAACAGCAGACGATCAAGCCGCTCTCTTACGCGCAAGGCGCGACACGGCGCTGATTCTGCTGGGCTTCTGGCGTGGTTTTCGTAGCGATGAGTTGTGTCGCCTGCAGATCGAGCACGTGCAAGCGAGCGCCGGTTCCGGCATCACGCTGTACCTGCCGCGAAGCAAGAGCGACCGTGAAAACCTCGGCAAGACTTATCAGACGCCGGCCTTGCAGCGTTTGTGTCCGGTGCAGGCGTACATCGCGTGGATCAGCGCGGCGGCGTTGGTTCGCGGTCCGGTGTTCCGGGGTATCGACCGTTGGGGACATTTGGGCGAGGAGGGCCTGCACGCCAACAGCGTGATCCCGTTATTGCGCCAGGCGCTGGAGCGCGCAGGCATTCCTGCTGAGCACTACACCAGCCACTCCTTGCGCCGAGGCTTCGCGACCTGGGCGCATCAGAGCGGTTGGGATCTGAAATCGTTGATGAGTTACGTCGGCTGGAAGGATATGAAGTCGGCCATGCGCTACGTTGACGCCAACCCGTTTCCGGTAATGCCCCGGATCGTTGAGAAGCCCTTGATCCCCTAGATACCGTTTTCTTCTATTAATACTGTCGGCTAATAGCGAAAACCAATCGGCGGCATGAGGTTTGCCAATGAGCTATCGGGGGATTGAATAGGTAGGATTCATTCCATCAACTTTTCAACCCTGACGGAGAGTCACCGATGCCTATCATCAACAGCCAAGTTAAACCGTTCAAAGCTACCGCCTATAAAAATGGCGACTTCGTACAAGTGTCGGACGCTGACCTGAAAGGCAAGTGGTCTGTGGTGTTCTTCTACCCAGCCGACTTCACCTTCGTTTGCCCGACCGAACTGGAAGACCTGGCCGACAACTACGACGCGTTCCAGAAGCTGGGCGTCGAGATCTACAGCGTTTCCACCGATACCCACTTTGCCCACGCGGCCTGGCACAACACTTCGCCAGCCATCGGCAAAATCCAGTACACCATGATCGGCGACCCGACCCACGCTATCTCCCGCAACTTCGACGTGCTGATCGAAGAAGCCGGTCTGGCTGACCGTGGCACTTTCGTGATCAACCCTGAAGGCCAGATCAAAATCGTCGAACTGAACGACGGTGGCGTGGGCCGTGACGCTTCCGAGCTGCTGCGCAAAATCAAGGCTGCCCAGTACGTCGCTGCTCACCCGGGCCAGGTTTGCCCAGCCAAGTGGAAAGAAGGCGAGGCCACTCTGGCTCCGTCCCTGGACCTGGTCGGCAAGATCTAAGTCCGTGACGCGCTACATCAGGGCGGAGTCCCGCACCTAAGTAAGCTGCAACCGCCCTCAAAAACGCCCGGGCGAGATTCGCTCGGGCGTTTTTTTATGAACGAAAAAAGGAAATCGCCCGTATGTTGGACGCCAATCTTAAAGCCCAGTTGAAATCGTACCTGGAACGGGTCACCCAGCCGATCGAGATCGTTGCCTCCCTCGACGACGGTGCGAAATCCCAGGAAATGCTCGAACTCCTGAAAGACGTTGCCAGTCTTTCTACTCACATTACGTTGCTCGACAACGGTGACGATGCACGTAAACCATCGTTCTCGATCAACCGCCCGGGTGCCGATATCAGCCTGCGTTTCGCCGGCATCCCCATGGGCCACGAATTCACCTCCCTGGTGCTGGCCTTGCTGCAAGTCGGCGGCCACCCCTCGAAAGCCAGTGTCGAGGTGATCGAACAGATCCGCTCGCTCAAGGGCGAGTTCAACTTCGAGACCTACTTCTCACTGTCCTGTCAGAACTGCCCGGATGTGGTCCAGGCGCTGAACCTGATGGCGGTGCTGAACCCGAACATCCGCCACGTCGCCATCGATGGCGCGCTGTTCCAGGCCGAAGTCGATGAGCGCCAGATCATGGCCGTGCCCAGCATTTACCTGAACGGGGTGAACTTCGGTCAGGGTCGCATGGGCCTGGAAGAAATCCTCGCCAAAATCGACACCAGCGGCATCGAGCGCCAGGCCGAGAAGATCAGCGCCAAAGAAGCCTTTGACGTACTGGTTGTCGGTGGTGGTCCAGCCGGTGCTTCGGCAGCGATCTACGCCGCCCGTAAAGGCATTCGCACCGGTGTCGCGGCCGAGCGTTTTGGTGGGCAGGTGCTGGACACCATGGCCATCGAAAACTTCATCTCCGTGCAGGAGACCGAAGGGCCGAAACTGGCCGCCGCCCTGGAGGAGCACGTCAAGCAGTACGACGTCGACATCATGAACCTGCAACGCGCCGACAAACTGGTGCCGGGCAAGAATGGCGAGTTGCACGAAGTCCACTTCGCCAGCGGCGCTACATTAAAAGCCAAAACCGTGATTCTCGCGACCGGTGCGCGGTGGCGTGAAATGAACGTCCCGGGTGAGCAGCAATACCGCAACAAGGGCGTGGCGTACTGCCCGCACTGTGACGGTCCGCTGTTCAAAGGCAAGCGAGTGGCGGTGATCGGTGGCGGTAACTCCGGCGTCGAAGCGGCCATCGACCTGGCCGGTATCGTGTCCCACGTGACATTGCTCGAGTTCGACGTGCAGTTGCGCGCCGATGCAGTCCTGCAGCGCAAGTTGCACAGCCTGCCGAACGTCACCGTGATCACCCGTGCGCAAACCACTGAAGTGACCGGCGACGGCCAGAAGGTCAACGGCCTGCGCTACAAGGATCGTCAGTCGGACGAGCTGCGGACCGTGGAGCTGGAAGGAATCTTCGTGCAGATCGGTCTGTTGCCCAACACCGACTGGCTCAAAGGCACCATCGAGTTGTCGCCGCGTGGCGAGATCATCGTCGATGCCCGTGGCGAGACGTCGGTGCCGGGCGTGTTTGCTGCCGGTGACGTGACCACCGTGCCGTACAAGCAGATCGTGATTGCAGTGGGCGAGGGTGCCAAGGCCTCCCTGAGTGCGTTCGATCACTTGATCCGGACTTCAGCCCCGGCATAACACCGACGCTAAAAACACAAAACCCCATGAACGATCATGGGGTTTTTTTGCCTGGTACGGTCCCACATCATTAGATCTGTATTGGATGTTACAGCGGCGCAGGCTGAATGATCTCAACCCAATAAGCATCCGGATCCTTGATGAACGCCAGGCTCTTCATGCGGCCGTCGTTCAGGCGTTTCTGGAAATCGCAGCCCAGCGCTTCGAAGCGCTCGCAGGCGGCGACGATGTCCGGCACCGAGATGCAGATGTGGCCGAAACCGCGCGGGTCGGTGTTGCCGTTGTGGTAGGCGAAATCCGTGTCGTTTTCGGTGCCGTGGTTGTGAGTCAGTTCAAGAATGCCCGGGATCGATTTCATCCACTCGGTGCGTGCCGCGGCGTCGGCCGGGATCTGGTTTTTATCGACCAGCGCCAGGAAGTACAGGCTGAATTCGGCTTCCGGGAAATCGCGCTTTTCCACCAGCGAGAAACCCAGGATCCGCGTGTAGAAATCCAGGGACTTGGTGATGTCCTTGACCCGCAGCATGGTGTGGTTGAAGACAAAGTTCTGCGTGGCGGTGTCAGGCTGGGCGGTCACGCCGGGGAAGGTGTTCAATTCGTGCAGGCTCATGGGCCCTCCGGACAATAAGTGGGGCTAACGAATGGCGACCATGATACGCAAGGGCGCAGGCATCACCAAACCCAAACCTTCGGCTATTGCCTGACAGCCGGGCGAGGCTCAGACTTTATGGATCAATCCGTGAGTGTTCATAACAATGATTCGATTCTGTCCATCGATGTTCGTCCTGATGGGTGTGCTTTCAGCGGTGACCAGTGCGCACGCCGATGCGCCAGTCGTGACCTGGCCTGACGGCTGGGAAGTCGAAGCCGTCCCGCAAGAGGCTGGCAATGCCCAAGTGTTCCGTCAGCGCGCGGTGAAAAACGATCAGAGCGGTACGCCGGTGATGGTGATGGAGTTGACCATGACTCAGGTGCAAAGCGGTCATCAGGTGAATCTGCAGGGCGTGTTGCTGGAGATGCGCAAGTCTGTGCAGAAAGACTTCTTTCAAGGCGGCTATCAAAGTGTCTGCAACAAGATTCACCCGACTAGCTTGAGCCGCTTGGCGGCGCTGGAAACTACCTGCACCATCACGCAGAACGGTCGTCATGTGCTGTCTCAAACATTGGTGGCGGCAGTGGACGCCGATAAGGCCTATGTTTTTTCTTGCGCGGGGCAGGCTGAGGTTTATAAGGCAAGTCAGGATGAAATTAACGCGGCCCGTAACAGCTTGAAACTTTAGTTGACGATTGCAGTGTGTGGCAGTCTAAAGCCCCTGCGCACATTTTTAGATAGCCAAAGGAATTAAGCCCAAAGTAGTCAGCAAGTAGCGACTGATGGCCTCCAATCGTTGCATTTGGAGGTGTTCATGAAAAAGCCCTGCATTGGCAGGGCTTTTTTTATTACCGCGAGTGCTTAACCACGCAGCCAGGAATCCACGGTGGCAGCACCGTATTCTTCCTTCCAGGCTTTCAGGCCGCGGTGGTTGCCGCCCTTGGTTTCAATCAGTTCACCAGTGTGCGGATTCTGATAAATCTTGACCACGCGAGCGCGGCGGGTTTTAGGCGCTGCTGCCTGTTGCAGGCCTGATTTTGCCGGGTTCGGATCGAGAATGGCTATGATGTCACGCAGGCTTTTGCCATAGGTTTTCATCAGCCCCTGGAGCTTTTCTTCGAATTCGATTTCTTTCTTGAGCCCGGCATCGTTCTTCAGGGTCTCCAGCTGCTTGAGCTGTTCCTGAAGGGCCTTTTCAGCTGCACGAAATTCAGCGAGTCTGGACAATATCTTTACTCCAATAGTGTATTTGGCTGATACCAACCGCCAACAAAGCTATAAGCCAAGAGCCTTGTAGCGACTCGGTGATAATGGCTCACCTGCCAATCTTGCACAGGCATTAAAAATTGTAGTAGTTAATTGGCCAAGAGTAAATCCTGTCTTTTTCTTCATGTAACTACACTAGTCTTTTGATTCAATTTGGTGCGACGCCGCCCTGTCGCATCGCGTGGATCCGTTAGTTAATGGTGACTTAATGCGTTAATGAACTCTGCGGCGGGCATTGGCCGGCCGAACAGATAACCTTGCAGGAAGTTCACGCCGTGGGCGGTCAGGTAATCACATTGCTCCGCGGTTTCCACACCTTCGGCGACGATCGCCAGATCAAGCTTGGCCGAGAGTTCGATGATGGTGTCCAGAATGTGCCGTGAGAGCGCGTCGACACCGATCATGGCGACAAAACTCTGGTCGATTTTCAGGAAGTCCACATTGAATTGACGCAGATAACCCAGGCTCGAGTGGCCGGTGCCGAAGTCGTCGATGGCGATCATCACACCGAGTTCATGCAGCTGTTCGAACAATTGATGGGTCATGGCCGTGGGCTCGATGAGTTCACGCTCGGTCAACTCCAGCACCAGGCTGATCGAGCCCGGTGCGAAGGCCTTGATGAACTCGCGACAGTCCTCGACCAGGCCCAGGTCCTTGCAGTGGCTGGCGGTGATATTGATGCCCATGTGAAACGGCTCTTCGAACGACGATGACAGGGGCGCCAGCAACGCGGCGGTCTGTTGCATCAATGAGCGAGTCATCGGCACGATCAGCCCGGAGTACTCGGCAAAGGGGATGAACAGGTCCGGACGCACCAGGCCTTCCTTCGGATGATTCCAACGCATCAGCACCTCGCAGCCGGACCACTGCTTGGTGCCTCCATGGACCATCGGCTGAAAGTAGGGAATGAACTCCGCGGCTTCCAGCGCGCGCTGCATTTCATAGCTGGGTGACATGGCGCGCTTTTGCAGAAAATGCCCGATCGAGCCGGACACCACGCCGAAGAAGATCAGCAAGCTGAACAGTGGCGGATACTCGCTTTTCATATAGCGCCAGGTTTCGCCCTCGGGGTAACCGGCTGCCACGGTAAACGCATATCGCGAGGAGGTCAGTTCGCTTTGCGCCACCGCAAAGAGGGGCAGGGCACCGTCATGGAACTGGCCATCGGCGGACAACCAGTTTTGGCCCACTTGCAATACCAGCAAGGTCTTGCGGTCGATCAGGCGCAGTACATTACTCAAGTGAAAGCCATCCAGGGTGCTCATGGCCCCCTGTTTACCTTTGTTGAGTCGATACATCAGTACTGCGCTATCCGGCGTGACCAGGTTGCCCTTCATCAACAACAACCGACCTTTGCTGTAGTCGCCGGCATCGATCTTCTGGTGATAGTCGCCAAACAGGGAACTGCAATAAATAGCGTCGTCCCACACCAGATTGGTCGAGCGCACGAAGGGACGGCGGGTGACCTGTTCGCGCAGGGCCAGATTGACATCGTGGCAACTTTGGCCCGACAACGGCAGCAATTCGCGCGCGGCCTCGGCGGTGTTGTCGAACATCAGTTCAAATTGGCGTACGGCTTCTTCGGCGGTCAGCCGGGTACTATGTAGCAGTGTGCGTTCGGCCTGCATATGGAGAATCACAAACCCCAGCAGTACCGGAAGTAAACCGCTCAAGACGGTCACAGCAATCCTGATCCCGCGTTTGCGACGGGTTTTGACGTTCAGTGGCATTCGTGGAACCTGTAACGGTGAAAGAGGGCTCTCAAATGCTGGCAGGACGACGATTCGCCTCCCCCAAAAGAGTTCAGGTAACGAGCATGATAGATCGACTCGAGGGCTTTTGCCGATCAACGGTAGTCCAGGTCGTGGCTGATTTGATGAAAGCCAGTGCCGCTGGCGGGGATTTGCTGTGCAACAAACCCCTTGCGCGCGTAGGGGAAAAGGGGATTTGATACAGAAGGCGGACAAATCGATTTACGCTGTGTAGAATCGGGTTACGCATATAAGAATAATCGTCTTCTGGCAGCAGAAGCCTCGCCCGCCATAGCCTTGGGTCGACAATGAAGATATTTGGGTTTCAATTGATCTACGGTGACTTCCTCGCCCGCAGCGTGCGGGGCATCTCCTGCGCGCCACCCGCCGGTCTCAGCATTGCTAGCAACTAACATTAGTTAATTGATAAAAATGATGAGGCGCCAACATGGCAGATTTATACGAAAACCCAATGGGCCTGATGGGCTTTGAATTCATCGAATTCGCATCGCCAACCCCCAATACCCTGGAGCCGATCTTCCAGATCATGGGCTTCACCAAGGTCGCGACCCATCGCTCCAAAGACGTGCACCTGTATCGCCAGGGCGCGATCAACCTGATCCTCAACAACGAGCCCAACAGCGTGGCTTCGTACTTCGCGGCCGAACACGGCCCGTCGGTGTGCGGCATGGCATTCCGCGTCAAGGATTCGCAGAAGGCCTACAAGCGTGCCTTGGAGCTCGGCGCCCAGCCGATTCACATCGAGACCGGCCCGATGGAGCTGCACCTGCCGGCGATCAAAGGCATCGGCGGTGCGCCGCTGTACCTGATCGACCGTTTCGGTGAAGGCAGCTCGATCTACGACATCGACTTCGTGTTCATCGAAGGCGTTGACCGCAACCCGGTCGGGGCCGGCCTGAAGATCATCGATCACCTGACCCACAACGTGTACCGCGGGCGCATGGCCTACTGGGCCAACTTCTACGAGAAGCTGTTCAACTTCCGCGAGATCCGTTACTTCGACATCAAGGGCGAATACACCGGCCTGACCTCCAAGGCCATGACCGCGCCGGATGGCATGATCCGCATCCCGTTGAACGAAGAGTCGTCCAAGGGCGCCGGGCAGATCGAAGAGTTCCTGATGCAGTTCAACGGCGAGGGCATCCAGCACGTGGCCTTCCTCAGCGATGACCTGATCAAGACGTGGGATCACTTGAAAAGCATCGGCATGCGCTTCATGACCGCGCCGCCGGAAACTTACTACGAGATGCTCGAAGGCCGTTTGCCGAACCACGGCGAGCCGGTCAACGAACTGCAGGCTCGCGGCATTTTGCTGGACGGTTCGTCCGAATCGGGCGACAAGCGTTTGCTGTTGCAGATTTTCTCTGAAACCCTGATGGGCCCGGTGTTCTTCGAATTCATCCAGCGTAAAGGCGACGATGGTTTTGGCGAAGGCAACTTCAAGGCGCTGTTCGAATCCATCGAACGTGATCAGGTTCGCCGGGGTGTGCTCTCCACCGACTAAGCCGGTGCAGATGTAAAAAAAGCCCGGTCAGCAGCGATGCTGACCGGGTTTTTTTGGGCTGACGCAAAACTAATTGTGGGAGCGAGCCTGCTCGCGAATGCGGTGGGTCAGTCACTACAAGTGTCGGCTGAGCCACCGCATTCGCGAGCAGGCTCGCTCCCACATGGTTTTGCGCGACCTTAAGGTCTGCGATTGC
>DQGF01000265.1:0-1691 GCA_003525045.1 Pseudomonas sp.
CGGCTTGGTGATCGTCGAGTTTTCCAGCTACCTGGACACCGGCGGCGCCCATGGCACACCGGGCCGCAGCTTCATCAACTATTCGCGCCAGCAGCACAAGGTGCTGACACTGTCGGACATGTTGCTGCCAGGGCAGGAAGAAGCATTCTGGAAAGCGGCGCAGGTGGCGCACAACAGCTGGCTGATCAGCACCAAGCTCGATCAGGAGCCGGAGTTCGTGAAGAGCTGGCCCTTCGTCAAAACCCAGAACGTAGCGCTGACGTACGGCGGGGTGATCCTCAAGTACGAAGTGAGCTCCATTGCGCCTTACGCTCTGGGTCACGTCGAATTGAAGATCCCTTACCCACGCCTGAACGGCATTCTCAAGCCCGAGCTGTTTCCCGGCCGCAACTGAAAGCACGACCCAGCACAAGCTGCAGCAGCCCTGCCAGTACCAGCGCCGGCAGGGTTGCACCGACATCCGGATACAGATTGGCCAGCAAGTGATAGGTGCTCACCCCGCCCAACCAGGCGAGCAGCGCCGGCCAGCGCAATGCGGCTGACGCCACTTGAGCAGAACGTTTGCGCAAGATGAAGTGATCCACCAGCACCACGCCAAACAGCGGCGCAAATACCGAACCGATCAACAACAGGAAGTTCTGGTATTGGGCCAATGGCGCCAGGCAGGCGATCAAGGTGCAAATCACACCGATGGCCAACGCCAGATGCTCGACCTTCAGGCGCAACAGAATCCCGCTCGACACCGCGGCCGAGTGAATATCGGCGAAGGCGTTCTCCGACTCATCCAGTAGAATCAGCAGCAGGGGAATCCCCAGGCCAGCACCCGCCAGTGCCAACAGCAAGGCATTCACTTCACCGCTCGGCGCGAACGCCAGGGTGTAGGCCACGCCCAGGCTCATCAGCCAGAAGTTACCGATAAAGAAACCTATCGCCGTACCGCCGAACACGTTTTTCGCACGCTTGCCGAAACGCGAGTAGTCGGCAATCAGCGGCAGCCAGGACAGCGGCATGGCGATCGCGATGTCGAAACCCACTGCAAACGGTAGCGAACCGTCACCGGCCTGCGCCCACAATGCCGCCAGATCGGCTTTGGCAAACAGGTTCCAGGTCAGCCAGAGGCACGCTGCCAACAGCAGCCAGATGCCCCACTTGCGCAGGATCTGCCGCACGAACGTCAGCGGACCGCTGACGGCCAGCAAGGTCGCCAAGCCACCAAAGAACAAGGTCCAGAGCAGCGGACTGGACAGCAGGCTGCCTTCGCTGAACGCACGCGCACCCAACAGACTGGCGGCGTCACGCATCACGATGATTTCGAACGAGCCCCAACCGATCAGTTGCAGCAGGTTCAGCACCGCCGGCAGGCTCGCGCCATGTTTGCCCAGGCTGAGTTTCAGCGCGGCCATCGACGACAGGCCGGTGTCGCTGCCAATCACGCCGACGGCGGCCAGCAGCAAAACGCCGACCAGGGTACCGAGGAAAATCGCCAGCAGCGAGCCGGACAGGCCCAGGCCTGGCGCGAGTAGAGCACCTGTCTGCAGCACCATCAGGCCGATGCCGAGAGAGAACCACAGGGAAAACAGATCGCGACCACCGAAGACGCGTTTGTCGGTCGGCACTGCGATGTCGGGGGAATAAGTGCTGGGTTGAATGCTCAAGGGGGTTGACTCATAGAGATGATAGCCGCAAGCCGC
>DQGF01000265.1:2011-2223 GCA_003525045.1 Pseudomonas sp.
CAAGCTTCAAGCTGCAAGAAAAAGCAGGCATCACACCTGCCTCTAGCTTGCAGCTTGCCGCTTACCGCTTAAACTTTTTTATAAAGCTGACTGCCTTCCTGCTTGAACCGCTCTGCCTGATCCGCCAATCCCTGGGCGACTTCGGCATCGACGGTTTCGATCCGCTGGTTGGCCGCGTATTCACGGACTTCCTGGGTGATTTTCATCGAGCA
>DQGF01000265.1:2529-2924 GCA_003525045.1 Pseudomonas sp.
ATCTTCATGGAGCAGAATTTCGGCCCGCACATGGAGCAGAAGTGCGCGACCTTGGCCGAATCCTTCGGCAGGGTCTCATCGTGATACGAACGAGCGGTGTCCGGATCAAGGCCCAGGTTGAACTGGTCTTCCCAACGGAATTCGAAACGCGCCTTGCTCAACGCATTGTCGCGAATCTGCGCGCCCGGATGCCCTTTGGCCAGATCGGCGGCATGCGCGGCGATCTTGTAAGTGATGATCCCGGTCTTCACGTCATCCTTGTTCGGCAGGCCCAAGTGTTCTTTCGGCGTCACATAACACAACATCGCGCAACCGAACCAGCCGATCATTGCCGCACCAATCCCGGAGGTGATGTGGTCGTAGCCTGGCGCGATGTCGGTGGTCAGCGGGCCGAG
>DQGF01000265.1:3256-3423 GCA_003525045.1 Pseudomonas sp.
TTGTCCATGTTCTCTTTGATCAACTGCATCGGCACGTGGCCCGGGCCTTCGATCATGCATTGCACATCATGCTTCCACGCAATCTTGGTCAGCTCGCCAAGGGTTTCCAGCTCACCGAATTGTGCAGCATCGTTGGCGTCGGCAATCGAGCCCGGACGCAGGCCGTC
>DQGF01000094.1:0-1810 GCA_003525045.1 Pseudomonas sp.
GATCAAGGAACGGATGACATCGGGATAGGGATAAATATGAGCAGCACAGCTAAGCACGGATGGAAATGGGCTTTTCGGAAACTTCGCGGATTAGGCTGCTCGCGCCGGCGGGCTTTCTACAGAGCGACGCTTTATTCCATTCGGGGCGATACGGGATCGTTTTACGTTGACCGCAGCTGGGAGAAGGTCCGGCTTCGTCGTTAATTGTGCCTTTACGCGTGGAAGAGCGATCAGTAGATCCAATGCCGCTTGTGACAAAGGAACCCGGTGCTCTTTCCCTGCTTTCATTCGCGACGCCGGAATGGTCCATATCCCTGCCACGAGATCAACGGAGCTCCCGCCCAGCCCCATGTCTCGGCTCTGCCGGCAATCTTGTAGCGAAAGATCCCACTAGCTCCACCGGAACGGTCGACTTTCAAGTAGAGGCCGTCGCCATCATTGGTCATTCCAGCCAACCCGACTCTGATTATTTTCTCTACGGTTTTTGTCGTCAGTGATGCCATCAGTCACCTCCTATTTAAAGGATGATGACTCAATCTAGATGAGTCTCAGCCCATACTCCAGCCCACACCTTGGACCGACACTCACCGCAGGTCGGCAGCTGAGTCCCGAACGAGGTGGACTGCTAGACTTCTGATTCAATCTCTTTTGCGCATTCTTTTTCCTGCTGTTCGCCCTGCGATTGAAACAAGTTGCGCCACATAACGAGGCGACAGCGGTGATCAAGAAGAAAGGCGTTCGTTCAAGGACACTCACGTTGACGCAGGAGTTGGTCGCTCGGGTTGAGCGCGTTGAGCCCGATCCTGGCCCAGAGCCCGGCACGAGTGAGCATACCGAGGCTGAATTGACAGCCATGGTGGAGCGATTGTTGCTAGAGCACACTCCGCAAGACCTCTGGGTCTTCGCCTATGGTTCTTTGATCTGGAATCCGGAATTCGAGTTTGTCGAAAGTCGTCCTGCGGTGGCCTCAGGCTGGCACCGCTCATTTTGTCTCAAGCTGACTCGTTGGCGCGGCACACGTGAAACACCCGCCTTGATGCTCGCGCTTGATCGGGGCGGCAGTTGTAACGGCTTAGCGTACAGGTTGCCCGCACAGAATCATTTCCAGCAGCTGATGCTTTTGATGGTTCGTGAAATAGACGCTAATCCACCGACCAATATTCCTCGTTGGATTTACATCAAGACCGGGCAAGGCACTATTCGCGCACTGGCATTTGTAGCGGCGCGCCAGGGCGTAGCGTACGCGGGCAAGCTTCCACTGGAGAGTGTTGCCTACGTATTGGCGAGGGCGGCGGGCCACTGGGGATCAGCGGCGCACTACCTTTTGCGTACCGTTTCGATGCTTCACCAGCATGGCATTGAAGACCGTAATCTCTGGCGCTTGCAAGAGCTGGTAGCACGCGAAATCCAAGGTATTTAAGGCAACTGAACACAGACGCCTACATAAGGACTCACGGCGGCACCCACTTCAGGGATGTCTGGAGATGTAATCATGCGATTATTCAAACTTTCCACACTGCTGCCCGGCCTGCTGCTAGCGCTCGCTGGCACCGTTCAGGCCCAACCAGCCAGCCCACTCGAGGAGCAGGCTTACAGCCGTGCTGCAGCCGTGGAGCAGAAGCTGATTGAGTGGCGGCGCGATATTCACCAGCATCCAGAACTGGGCGACCAGGAGACGCGCACCTCCAAGCTGGTGGCTGACCACCTGCGCCAGCTTGGCCTTGAGGTTCACACTGGCATTGCGCGCACCGGCGTGGTGGGCATTCTCGAGGGAGGCAAACCTGGGCCTACCGTGGCACTGCGCGCCGAC
>DQGF01000094.1:2073-2558 GCA_003525045.1 Pseudomonas sp.
CGGGGGAGGGGCCCGCCAAGGTGATCGGCCTGCGCGCCGACATGGACGCCCTGCCGGTCAAGGAACCGGAGGGCCTGCCATTCGCCTCCAAGGCCCGCGGCACCTACCAGGGCAAGGAAGTGGACGTCATGCATGCCTGCGGTCACGATGCTCACACCGCCATGCTGATGGCAACGGCCGAGGTGCTGGCCGGCATGCGCGAGAATCTACCGGGCAAGGTGATGTTCATCTTCCAGCCTGCGGAAGAAGGTTCGAGCCAAGTCATGTCGGGCGAAACCAAGCTGTGGGGTGCGCAGCTGATGCTGCAGGAGGGGCTGTTCGACAAGCTCAAACCCGATGCGGTCTTTGCTGTGCACGTCATGCCTGGACGTTCAGGGGAGCTCAGCTGGCGCACCGGTGCGACCACTGCCAGCAGCGATGACCTGCAGATCACCATCACCGGCCTGCAGGGCCATGGCGGCATGCCCTGGAATACCATCGACCCG
>DQGF01000034.1:0-3677 GCA_003525045.1 Pseudomonas sp.
GGAAGTCTGACACCCCGAGGCGTTCTTGAGTCCATCGCGAGCAAGCTCGCTCCTACAGAACGCTTGATTTATCCCGCCCATAAAAAAACCGGCCTCAACGGCCGGTTTTTTTATGCCTCGAACATGCCTTACAGCGCGGCAGCGTTCTCGGTCAGGTAAGCCGCGACGCCTTCGGTCGAAGCGGTCATGCCTTTGTCGCCTTTTTTCCAGTTGGCCGGGCAAACTTCGCCGTGCTCTTCGTGGAATTGCAGAGCGTCGACCAGACGGATCAGCTCTTCAATGTTACGGCCCAGCGGCAGGTCGTTGATGATCTGCGAGCGGACAACGCCTTTGTCGTCGATCAGGAACGCGCCACGGAAAGCCACGCCGCCTTCGGACTCAACGTCGTAGGCCTTGGCGATTTCGTGCTTCAGGTCGGCCGCCATGGTGTAACGAACTTCGCCGATACCACCATTGTTGACCGGGGTGTTGCGCCAGGCGTTGTGGGTGAAGTGCGAGTCGATCGAAACGGCGATCACTTCAACGTTGCGTGCCTTGAAGTCAGACATGCGGTTGTCCAGAGCGATCAGCTCGGACGGGCAAACGAAGGTGAAGTCCAGTGGGTAGAAGAACACCAGGCCGTATTTGCCTTTGATGGCCGACGACAGGGTGAAGCTGTCGACGATTTCGCCATTGCCGAGTACGGCCGGTACGGTGAAGTCAGGGGCTTGCTTGCCTACGAGTACGCTCATTGGATATCTCCTGGTGTAAAAACGTGAAGGTCCGGGTTTGCGCCAGCCTGCCACCTTCAGGCGACAGCCCTGTGACACGAACCCGCTTCATAAGGACCGGCCATCATACACTGCGTTTTTGACCTGTCCTCAACGGTTTTTTGCGGGCACGTAAAATTGCCGTCGTCGTGATTACTGGCAGATTGCCCAGAAGAAAACCGTTCGTCAGCTACGTCCTCTTATAACGCAAAGCTTTCAGAAACCACTTTGACAATCATTCTCGTTAACATTAAGATCCATCGCAATTGAGTCACAACCAGCGACGGTTTTCACTTATGTATGTCTGCCTCTGCACTGGCGTCACCGACGGCCAAATCCGCGATGCGATCTATGAAGGATGCTGCAGCTACAAGGAAGTCCGCCAGGCTACCGGCGTTGCCAGCCAATGCGGTAAATGCGCCTGCCTTGCCAAGGAAGTGGTCCGCGAGACCCTGACCAAATTGCAATCGGCCCAGGCCGCGATTCCCTTCCCCGTAGAATTTTCTGCCGCGTAACTACCCTATTTCAAAGAACCGGACTTGATGTCCGGTTTTTTTATGTCTGGAAATCAATCGCTTACGCTCTAGACGCGGAACACAAACATTCTTATTCCGATTAATTTTCACTTAAGTTTCAATAACTTAGGTTTGACACTCTTAATTACGCGGCTCAAACTCTGCCTTATAGACAGCTAATACAGGGCAGGACCCCATCATGAAAGGCGACATTACAGTCATCCAGCATCTCAACAAGATCCTTGCCAATGAGCTGGTCGCGATCAATCAATATTTCCTGCATGCGCGCATGTACGAAGATTGGGGTCTGAACAAGCTCGGCAAGCACGAATACCACGAATCCATCGACGAAATGAAACACGCGGACAAGCTGATCAAGCGCATCCTGTTCCTTGAAGGCCTGCCGAACGTCCAGGACCTGGGCAAGCTGCAGATCGGCGAGCACACCAAGGAAATGCTTGAGTGCGACCTGCGTATCGAACGCACCGGTCATGCCGATCTCAAAGTAGCCATCGCGCATTGCGAAACCGTTGGCGACTTCGGCAGCCGTGAACTGCTCGAAGATATCCTCGAGTCCGAAGAAGAACATATCGACTGGCTGGAAACCCAACTGGGCCTGATCGATAAAGTCGGTCTTGAGAACTATCTGCAATCGCAGATGGGCGAAGAGTAAATCAGCGACCGCTGAACTCGAGACAATAAAAAGCCCCGCGCTCTTTTAAAGAGGCGGGGCTTTTTTATGCCTTGGCTCCTGTAGGAGCGAAGCTTGCTCGCGAAAGCGGTGCATCAGATACACCGCCTTCGCGGGCAAGCCACGCGCCTACAGGTACCGGATCAGGCTTCGGTCTTGTTGGCAGCAGCGGCTTCGACAGCCGCCTTGATGGTGGTTTGCAACGAACCGTCTGCAGCCATCTCGGTCATGATGTCGCTACCGCCGACCAGCTCACCACCGACCCACAATTGCGGGAAGGTTGGCCAGTTGGCGTATTTTGGCAAATTGGCGCGGATTTCCGGGTTCTGCAGGATGTCCACGTACGCGAACTTTTCACCACACGCCATCACGGCCTGCGCGGCTTTCGCGGAGAAGCCACACTGCGGGGCATTCGGCGAGCCTTTCATGTAAAGCAGAATGGTGTTGTTGGCAATCTGCTCTTTAATCGTTTCGATGATATCCATGGAGCACCTCGGCTGAACTTTCCGACTCAAGGGTCGGCACGGTGGCGCATTGTAACGGAAACCCGAGCACCCTGCTCGGTCTCCCCGACAGACATGTTCAAGCCGCCGCCACGGTCACGGGCACGCCGTTCAACGCCGCATTGCCCGACAACTCATCCAGCTGACACTCGTCGGTGAGGTCGTTGGCGCTGGAGCCCGGCTGGCCGCTGGCAATCGTCATCTGCACGCCCGGCCGCGCATGACCCCAACCGTGAGGCAGGCTGACCACGCCTTTCATCATATCCAGGCTGCTTAGCACTTCAACTTCGATCACGCCGACCCGCGAACTGACCCGCACTCGTTGCCCGTCGCTGAGCCCACGAGTCGCCAGATCGTCCGGATGCATCAGCAATTGATGGCGCGGCTTGCCCTTCACCAGGCGGTGATAGTTGTGCATCCACGAGTTGTTGCTGCGCACATGCCGGCGACCGATCATCAGCAATTCATCAAAGGCCGGTGCTTGCAGGGCAGCGAAGCGCGCCAGGTCGGCCAGGATCGCCGTCGGTGCGGCCTGGACTCGCTGATTGGCGGTTTTCAGGCGTGGGGCCAGGTTGGATTTCAGCGCACCGAGATCGACACCATGGGGGTGATCGAACAAGGTCGCCAGCGACAGCTTGTGTTGCGACGCATCGCCATACAGGCCCATCCGCAAGCCGCGGTCGATCATCTGCGCCGGCGGGATCGTCGGTTTCAGTTCCTTGCCGGTCTTCGCGGCAAAGGCCTTGGCCAGCCCCACGAAAATTTCCCAGTCATGCAACGCACCTTCAGGCTTGGCGAGGATCGCGCGGTTGAACCGGCTGACGTTGCGTACCGCGAACATGTTGAACGTGGTGTCGTAGTGATCGTTTTCCAGGGCCGAGGTCGATGGCAGGATCAGGTCGGCATAACGCGTGGTTTCATTGATGTACAGGTCGACGCTGACCATGAACTCCAGGCCATCCAGCGCCTGTTCCAGTTGCCGGCCGTTGGGCGTGGAGAGCACCGGATTGCCCGCCACGGTAATCAGCGCCCGGACCTGCCCTTCCCCTTCGGTGAGCATCTCTTCGGCCAGCGCCGACACGGGCAGTTCTCCAGCGTATTCGGGACGCCCGGACACCCGGCTCTGCCACAGATTGAAGTGCCCGCCCGAGGTCGAGGCCACCAGATCCACTGCAGGTTCAGTGCACAACGCCCCGCCCACACGGTCCAGGTTGCCGGT
>DQGF01000034.1:3909-14851 GCA_003525045.1 Pseudomonas sp.
CAGATTGAAGTGCCCGCCCGACGTCGAAGCCACCAGATCCACCGCAGGTTCAGTGCACAACGCACCACCCACACGGTCCAGGTTGCCGGTGACCAGATTGATCAGTTGCACCACCCAATGGCACAAGGTGCCGAACGCCTGGGTCGAAACGCCCATGCGGCCGTAGCAAACCGCTGTCGGGGCGGCCGCGAAGTCGCGTGCCAATTGGCGGATCTGTTCGGCCGGCACGGCGCACAGCGGGCTCATGGCCTCGGCAGTGAAACTCGCCACCGCCGCCCGCACTTCTTCCAGACCGTCCACCGGCAAATGACTGTCGCGAGTCAGACCTTCAGCGAACAAGGTATTGAGCAGCCCGAACAACAAGGCCGCATCGCCACCCGGGCGCACGAACAGATGCTGATCGGCCATCGCCGCCGTTTCGCTGCGGCGCGGATCGACCACCACCACTTTGCCGCCCCGGGCCTGAATGGCCTTCAGCCGTTTTTCCACATCCGGCACGGTCATGATGCTGCCGTTGGACGCCAGCGGGTTGCCGCCGAGGATCAGCATGAAATCGGTGTGATCGATGTCCGGGATCGGCAACAGCAAGCCATGGCCATACATCAAATGACTGGTCAGGTGGTGCGGCAATTGGTCGACCGATGTCGCGGAAAACCGGTTGCGGGTCTTCAGCAGGCCGAGAAAATAATTGCTGTGGGTCATCAACCCGTAATTGTGCACGCTGGGGTTGCCTTGATAGACCGCCACCGCGTTCTGCCCGTGACGCTTCTGAATTGCCGCCAGGCGTTCGGCTACAAGGTTGAAGGCGTCCTCCCACTCGATGGGTTGCCATTCCCTGCCGACCCGCCGCATTGGCTGACGCAAGCGATCCGGATCATTCTGGATATCCTGCAGGGCAACGGCCTTGGGACAGATATGCCCGCGGCTGAACGTATCCTGGGCATCACCCTTGATCGAGGTGATTTGCACGCGGCCTTCGACCTCAGTGGTTTCGATGGTCAGGCCACAGATGGCTTCACACAGGTGGCAGGCACGGTGATGGAGCGTCTTGGTCATGGCCAGTCTCTGTCTTGTTCTGGGCGGGCATTGTCGACCGCGGGAACAAAACTATGGCGCGCGACCCGCCGCTGCGCCAGCGACGTTCGTCTTGTGAATCGGCGGCCATCAGGCCAGCCGATGACTGCCCGGAATCAGTTTGGCGGCAGGCCAGATGGTGCCTGCAACTGAATTTCCTGAACAGTTTCGATCTGTTCCTGGGCAAGATGCACGCCGGTAAGTTCGCCGATCAGTCGCCAGTGCTCGTCGAGACCGGTGCTGATGGTCGCCATGCGGTCGATCATCCGCCGGCCGGCGGCCTTGGTGACCTCGTCGTTACTGCGCATCAGCTCGAAGGACATCGAGGTCATGGAGGCGGTGAGATGGGTCAGAGAGCGGGCCGTGAGGCTGAGTAATTCCATCAACTGCTGTTCTTTCGATTCCATTCCAAAGGCTTCCTGCGTCGCTTGAGACTTAGTTATAACCCAGCACCCTGCTTTATCAAATGTTTCAGACCGTCAAAGCCGCGAATGGCAGGGCAGAAACCGACCGCTGCCATGGCATCCTCGCCCCGTTTTATTGCAAAGCCCTGCGAGCCCGGTGTACAAATGACGGGCTGCTGTCAGGAAACAGGCTTCAAAAGCGCTACTGCGGTCACCCCGTAGCCCCTCTGAAATCCCCTAAACACCGTAGCCCTATTGGTAAGACGCGACATTTAATTATAAGATCGCGCCTTCCCCTATTTCGTCGCCCCGTGCGGCTTACGCCGCAGGTCTCGCCCGTTTTTCAGTTAAACAAGGCTTTGAGTATCTGCGGTCTGTTGCAAAAAGGTAGTCAATGATGAGCGCAAGGCACTTTCTCTCCCTGATGGATTGCACGCCCGAAGAGCTGGTCAGCGTGATCCGTCGAGGCGTTGAGCTCAAAGACCTGCGTAACCGCGGCGTACTGTTCGAGCCTCTGAAAAACCGCGTGCTCGGGATGATTTTCGAGAAGTCCTCGACCCGCACCCGTATTTCGTTCGAAGCCGGCATGATCCAGCTCGGTGGCCAGGCGATCTTCCTCTCGCCGCGCGACACGCAACTGGGCCGTGGCGAGCCGATTGGCGACTGCGCGATCGTGATGTCGAGCATGCTCGACGCCGTGATGATCCGAACCTTTGCCCACAGCACCCTGACCGAATTCGCCGCCAACTCCCGTGTGCCGGTGATCAACGGCCTGTCCGATGATCTGCACCCCTGCCAGTTGCTGGCCGACATGCAGACCTTCCTCGAACATCGCGGCTCGATCCAGGGCAAGACCGTGGCCTGGATTGGCGATGGCAACAACATGTGCAACAGCTATATAGAAGCGGCGATCCAGTTCGACTTCCAGTTGCGCATTGCCTGCCCGGAAGGCTTTGAGCCCAACCCTGAATTCGTGGCCAAGGCCGGCGATCGGGTGACCATCGTCCGCGATCCGAAGGATGCCGTACGGGGCGCCCACTTGGTGAGCACCGACGTCTGGACCTCCATGGGCCAGGAAGAAGAAACCGCCAAGCGCCTGAAGCTGTTCGCGCCGTTCCAGGTCAATCGGGCCCTGCTGGATCTGGCCGCGGAAGATGTGCTGTTCATGCATTGCCTGCCCGCCCACCGTGGCGAGGAAATCAGCCTAGACGTACTCGACGACAAGCGCGCCGTCGCCTGGGATCAAGCGGAAAACCGTCTTCACGCACAAAAGGCCCTGCTTGAGTTTCTGGTCGAGCCGGCGTATCACCACGCATGAGCCATCCATTACTGCTTAACCTGCGCAACCTCGCCTGCGGCTACCAGGACCAGCGGGTCGTGCAGAATCTCAACCTGCATTTGAATGCTGGCGACATCGGTTGCCTGCTGGGCTCGTCGGGCTGCGGCAAGACCACCACCCTGCGGGCGATTGCCGGTTTCGAACCGGTACACGAAGGTGAAATTCAGTTGGCGGGCGAGACCATTTCCCGCGCCGGTTTCACCCTTGCCCCGGAGAAACGCCGGATCGGCATGGTGTTCCAGGACTACGCGTTGTTCCCGCACATGACGGTGGCCGAGAACCTGGCGTTCCCGCTGACCGTGCGCGGCTTGAACAAGAGCGACGTCAGTGACCGGGTCAAACGAGTCTTGAGCATGGTTCAGCTCGACACCTTCGCCCAGCGCTATCCGGCGCAACTGTCCGGCGGCCAGCAACAGCGCGTGGCCCTGGCTCGCGCCCTGGTGTTCGAACCGCAACTGGTGCTGATGGACGAACCGCTCGGCGCACTGGACAAGCAATTGCGCGAACACATGCAGATGGAAATCAAACACCTGCACCAGCGTCTCGGCGTGACCGTGGTCTATGTGACCCACGACCAGGGTGAAGCCCTGACCATGTCCGATCGCGTGGCGGTGTTCCATCAGGGCGAGATCCAGCAGATCGCGCCACCGCGCACGCTCTACGAAGAGCCGAAAAACACCTTCGTCGCCAACTTCATCGGCGAGAACAACCGCCTCAACGGCCGCTTGCACAGCCAGACCGGCGACCGCTGTGTGGTCGAACTTGGTCGCGGTGAAAAGGTTGAAGCGCTGGCGGTCAATGTCGGCAAGACCGGCGAACCGGTCACGCTATCGATTCGCCCGGAACGCGTGAGCCTCAATGGCTCCAGCGAGTCCTGCGTCAACCGCTTCTCAGGGAGGGTGGCGGAGTTCATCTACCTGGGCGACCACGTCCGGGTTCGCCTGGAAGTCTGCGGCAAGACCGACTTCTTCGTGAAACAACCGATTGCCGAGCTCGATCCCGGGCTGGCGGTTGGCGACGTGGTACCGCTTGGCTGGCAGGTCGAACACGTACGCGCGCTCGACCCACTTCTAGAGGCGCATTGATCGCCCCCCTGCTTCAACAACACCAACCCTGCACGTGGAGAGAACAATAAATGTTGAGATCCCTGAAATTCACCGCTTTGGTCATGGGCATGATCGGAGCGGCACACGCGATGGCGGCGGGCCCGGACCTGACCGTGGTGTCCTTTGGCGGGGCGAACAAGGCGGCGCAGGTCAAAGCCTTCTATGCACCGTGGGAAGCGGCAGGCAACGGCAAGATCGTGGCAGGCGAGTACAACGGCGAAATGGCCAAAGTCAAAGCCATGGTCGATACCAAGAGCGTGTCCTGGGACCTGGTAGAGGTTGAATCGCCAGAATTGTCCCGTGGTTGCGACGAAGACATGTTCGAGCAGCTCGACCCCGCGCTGTTCGGCAAGTCCGCAGACTATGTCAAAGGCGCAATCCAGCCATGCGGCGTTGGTTTCTTCGTGTGGTCGACCGTGCTGGCCTATAACGCTGACAAGCTGAAGACTGCACCGACCAGTTGGGTGGATTTCTGGGACACCAAGAAATTCCCAGGTAAGCGCGGCCTGCGTAAAGGTGCCAAGTACACCCTGGAATTCGCACTGATGGCCGACGGCGTTGCGCCAAAAGATGTCTACAAAGTGCTGGCCGGCAAAGATGGTCAGGATCGCGCGTTCAAGAAGCTCGATGAGCTCAAGCCAAGCATTCAGTGGTGGGAAGCCGGTGCGCAGCCGCCGCAGTACCTCGCTTCCGGTGACGTGGTCATGAGCTCGGCCTACAACGGCCGGATCGCTGCCGTGCAGAAAGAAAGCAACCTGAAAGTCGTGTGGAACGGCGGTATCTACGACTTCGACGCTTGGGCGATTCCAAAAGGTCTGGACAAGGCGCGTGCTGAAGCAGCGAAGAAATTCATCGCGTTCTCGGTGCAGCCGCAACAGCAGAAGACCTATTCGGAAAACATCGCTTACGGCCCGGCCAACGTTCAAGCCGTACCGTTGTTGGCCAAGGATGTCTTGAAAGACATGCCGACCACCCCGGAAAACATCGCCAACCAGGTGCAGATCGACGTCAGCTTCTGGGCTGACAACGGTGAGCAACTGGAACAGCGCTTCAACTCCTGGGCTGCGAAGTAAGCACGACCCTGTAATGGTGGGCTTGCCCACCTGTGGGAGCGGGCTTGCTCGCGAAGGCGTCCTCACATCCAGCATTGATGTTGACGGGCACACCGCTTTCGCGAGCAAGCCCGCTCCCACATTAACGATCGATCAAAGATTTCCGGAGTACGCCATGGCCACCGCCATTCCCGTGAACGCGGGCACCGACCCCACCTTGAAGCAACGGCTCAAGCATGCCGAGCGGATCAACCGCTGGAAGGCCCAGGCCTTGATCGCGCCGCTGGTGCTGTTTCTGCTGCTGGTGTTCCTGGTGCCGATTGTGGCGCTGCTCTATAAAAGCGTTGGTAACCCGGAAGTGGTCGGGGGCATGCCGCGTACTGTGGCGGCCATCGCCAGCTGGGATGGCCGCGGCCTGCCCGCCGAACCAGTTTACAAGGCTGCCAGCGAAGACCTCGCCGAAGCGCGCAAGAAACAGACCTTGGGCGACCTGTCCAAGCGCTTGAACATGGAACTGGCCGGCTACCGCAGCCTGCTGACCAAAACCGCCCGCGCCTTGCCGTTCGCCACCGAACCGGCCTCTTATAAAGAAGCGCTGGAAGGACTCGACGAGCGCTGGGGTGACCCGGCTTATTGGCAAGCTGTGCGCCGCAACACCAGCAGCATTACGCCGTATTACCTGCTGGCGGCGGTGGATCACCGGATTGATGACCTGGGCGAGATCGCCCCGGCCACCCCCGATCAGGCGATCTACCTCGACATTTTTGCCCGGACCTTCTGGATGGGCCTGATCATCACCGTGATCTGCCTGGTGCTGGCTTATCCGTTGGCCTATCTACTGGCGAACCTGCCATCGCGGCAAAGCAACCTGCTGATGATTCTGGTGTTGCTGCCGTTCTGGACCTCGATCCTGGTGCGGGTCGCCGCGTGGATCGTGCTGCTGCAATCGGGTGGGCTGATCAACAGTGGCCTGATGGCCATGGGCATCATCGATAAACCGCTGGAGCTGGTGTTCAACCGCACCGGGGTCTACATCTCGATGGTGCACATCCTGCTGCCGTTCATGATCCTGCCGATCTACAGCGTGATGAAAGGCATTTCACCCACCTATATGCGTGCAGCGATTTCCCTTGGTTGCCACCCGTTCGCCAGTTTCTGGCGGGTGTACTTCCCCCAGACCTATGCCGGTGTCGGCGCCGGTTGCCTGCTGGTGTTCATTCTCGCCATCGGCTACTACATCACCCCGGCCTTGCTGGGCAGCCCGAACGATCAGATGGTCAGTTACTTTGTCGCCTTCTACACCAACACCAGCATCAACTGGGGCATGGCGACTGCGCTGGGTGGGCTGCTGCTGTTGGCGACCGTGGTGCTTTATCTGATTTACAGCTGGCTGGTGGGCGCCAGTCGCCTGCGCCTGAGCTAAGGGGAGAATGAAATGCTGAGTCCTTATATGTCGCCCATTGAGCGGGTGTGGTTCTACAGTTTGCGGATTCTCTGCGGCTTGATCTTGTTGTTCCTGATTCTGCCGGTGCTGGTGATCATTCCGCTGTCGTTCAACTCCGGGAGTTTCCTGGTGTACCCGCTGCAAGGCTTTTCGCTGCACTGGTATCAGGACTTCTTCGCTTCGGCGGAATGGATGCGTTCGTTGAAGAACAGCATCATCGTCGCTCCGGCGGCAACGGTGCTGGCGATGATCTTCGGTACGCTGGCGGCGATTGGTCTGAACCGTGGCGACTTCCCGGGCAAGCCGCTGGTGATGGCGCTGGTGATTTCGCCGATGGTGGTACCGGTGGTGATCATCGGTGTGGCCAGCTATCTGTTCTTCGCCCCGCTGGGGCTGGGCAACAGCTTCTTTTCGCTGATCGTGGTGCATGCGGTGTTGGGTGTGCCGTTTGTGATCATTACGGTGTCGGCGACGTTGCAGGGGTTTAACCAAAATCTGGTGCGCGCCGCCGCGAGCCTTGGTGCTTCGCCGCTGACGGCGTTCCGTCGGGTGACCTTGCCGTTGATCGCTCCCGGGGTGATTTCCGGTGCGCTGTTCGCGTTCGCCACCTCGTTCGATGAAGTGGTGGTGACCCTATTCCTCGCCGGTCCGGAGCAAGCGACCTTGCCACGGCAGATGTTCAGCGGTATCCGCGAAAACCTCAGCCCGACCATTGCCGCCGCCGCGACACTGCTGATTGCGTTCTCGGTGATCCTGCTGCTGACCCTGGAATGGCTGCGTGGCCGCAGCGAAAAACTGCGCACCGCCCAGGTCTGAAGCCGTACGCGGTAAAAAATGTGGGCGCGGGCTTGCTCGCGAAAGCGGAGTGTCAGTCGACTCATACGTCGAATAGGACGCAATTCCGGCGATGGCCGTGGAAGCGGCGGAGATTGACCGGCTGATGCGTAACAATCCGCGCAAATTGAGTGCTGTCGATATCGAGAAGATCTACCGAGCGGCTTACTAGGGCAGGCCCAATCATCGCGGTTACGTCGCGCGCGTCAAAGCATGAGGTATACAATGCGCGCCATCGTGATTTTGCTCAAAAAAGGTGCGTCATGCAGCCCTTCGTCATTGCTCCGTCGATTCTCTCCGCCGACTTCGCCCGCCTGGGTGAAGAAGTGGACAACGTCCTGGCCGCCGGCGCCGATTTCGTACACTTCGATGTCATGGACAACCACTACGTGCCGAACCTGACCATCGGCCCGATGGTCTGTGCCGCACTGCGCAAATACGGCGTCACCGCGCCGATCGACGCGCACCTGATGGTCAGCCCGGTGGACCGCATCGTCGGCGATTTCATCGAGGCTGGTGCGACTTACATCACCTTCCACCCGGAAGCCACGCAGCACGTCGACCGCTCCCTGCAATTGATCCGCGAAGGCGGCTGCAAGTCGGGCCTGGTGTTCAATCCGGCGACGCCACTGGACGTACTCAAGTACGTGATGGACAAGGTCGACATGATCCTGCTGATGAGCGTCAACCCGGGCTTCGGCGGGCAGAAGTTCATTCCTGGTACCCTCGACAAGCTGCGTGAAGCGCGGGCACTGATCGATGCCTCCGGTCGTGACATCCGCCTGGAAATCGATGGCGGCGTGAACGTGAACAACATTCGCGAAATCGCTGCTGCGGGCGCCGACACCTTCGTCGCCGGCTCGGCGATCTTCAATGCACCGAACTACCAAGAGGTGATTGAAAAGATGCGTTCCGAACTGGCGCTGGCCCGCCCATGAGTGGCTTTGAGCAGCTATTCCCGGGGGCTTTGCCGCGGCTGGTGATGTTCGATCTGGATGGCACGCTGGTCGATTCGGTCCCCGACCTCGCGGCGGCTGTGGATAACATGCTGCTCAAACTCGGCCGCGCACCTGCCGGGATCGAGTCGGTGCGCGAGTGGGTCGGCAACGGTGCACCGGTGCTGGTTCGCCGCGCGCTGGCCGGTGGCATCGACCATTCGACGGTCGATGAAGGCGAGGCCGAAGGCGCGCTGGAGATTTTCATGGAGGCCTACGCCCAAAACCATGAGCTGACGGTGGTCTACCCCGGCGTGCGCGACACCCTGAAATGGCTGCACAAGCAGGGTGTCGAGATGGCGCTGATCACCAACAAGCCGGAACGTTTCGTCGCGCCACTGCTGGATCAGATGAAAATCGGCCGTTACTTCAAATGGATCATCGGCGGCGACACTCTGCCGAAGAAGAAACCTGACCCGGCAGCGCTGTTCTTCGTGATGAAAATGGCCAATATCCCGGCTTCGCAATCCTTGTTCGTCGGCGATTCGCGCAGCGATGTGCTGGCGGCGAAAGCGGCGGGGGTCAAGTGTGTCGCGCTCAGTTATGGCTACAACCATGGCCGGCCGATTGCTGAAGAATCCCCGGCGCTGGTGATCGACGATCTGCGCAAATTAATTCCCGGTTGCCTGGATCTGGCCTCTGGGATAACGTTGCCCGACGCTGTTCAATCTCCTGCCGGAAATCCCATCGTGGTGGTCACTCGCAAACTCTGGATGAAAGTTATCAAGGCCCTGGCCCGCTGGCGTTGGCGCGCCTGACTTGTTCCTGGCCGGCATTCCGGCGCGTTTGCATACCTGACTGTTAGACCCTCAAGCCACGAGGCTACCCCATGATCCGCGAAGAATTCCTGCGTTTGGCCGCTGCCGGCTACAACCGCATCCCGCTTGCCTGCGAAACCCTGGCCGACTTCGACACCCCGTTGTCGATCTACCTGAAACTGGCCGATGAGCCGAACTCCTACCTGCTCGAATCGGTGCAGGGCGGGGAGAAGTGGGGCCGTTACTCGATCATCGGCCTGCCCTGCCGCACGGTGCTGCGGGTTCACGATCATCACATCAGCGTGACCCACGACGGCGTCGAGATCGAAAGCCTCGAGGCTGAAGATCCACTGGCGTTCGTTGAAGAATTCAAAGCCCGTTACAACGTGCCGACCATCCCCGGCCTGCCACGTTTCAATGGCGGTCTGGTGGGTTACTTCGGCTATGACTGTGTGCGGTATGTGGAGAAGCGTCTGGGCAAATGCCCGAACCCGGATCCGCTGGGCGTGCCGGACATTCTGCTGATGGTCTCCGACGCGGTGGTGGTGTTCGACAACCTTGCCGGCAAGATGCACGCGATTGTCCTGGCCGATCCGTCGCAGGATGAGGCGTTCGAGCAGGGTCAGGCACGTCTGGAAGAGCTGCTGGAAAGACTCCGTCAGCCGATCACTCCGCGCCGTGGCCTGGATTTCAGCAAGCAGCAATCCACTGATCCGGTGTTCCGTTCGAGCTTCACCCAGGACGATTACGAAAAAGCCGTCGACACCATCAAGGAATACATCCTGGCCGGTGACTGCATGCAGGTCGTGCCGTCCCAGCGTATGTCGATCGACTTCAAGGCTGCACCGATCGATTTGTACCGGGCGTTGCGTTGCTTCAACCCGACGCCATACATGTACTTCTTCAACTTCGGCGAATTCCACGTCGTCGGCAGTTCGCCGGAAGTGCTGGTGCGGGTCGAAGACAACCTGATCACCGTGCGCCCGATCGCCGGCACCCGTCCGCGGGGCGCCAACGAAGAGGCCGATGTTGCGCTGGAAAAAGACCTGCTGTCCGACGACAAGGAAATCGCCGAGCACTTGATGCTGATCGACCTGGGTCGTAACGATACCGGTCGCGTTTCGGAAATCGGTTCGGTAAAACTCACCGAAAAAATGGTCATCGAGCGTTATTCCAACGTGATGCATATCGTGTCCAACGTCACTGGGCAACTGAAGGCCGGGCTGACGGCGATGGACGCTCTGCGGGCGATTCTGCCGGCGGGCACCTTGTCCGGCGCGCCGAAGATTCGCGCGATGGAAATCATCGACGAACTGGAACCGGTCAAGCGTGGCGTCTACGGCGGCGCGGTAGGTTACTTCGCCTGGAACGGCAACATGGATACCGCCATTGCGATCCGCACCGCGGTGATCAAGGACGGCGAGCTGCACGTGCAGGCCGGGGGCGGCATCGTCGCCGACTCGGTGCCGGCGCTGGAATGGGAAGAAACCCTGAACAAGCGCCGCGCGATGTTCCGTGCGGTGGCCCTGGCCGAGCAAACCCCGGACGCCTGAGTTCACGCAAAACCTGTGGGAGCTCATCACCATAAAAAAACGCGGCGCCTGTGAGGGCACCGCGTTTTTTGTGCCTGCTGTTTACGGGATCAGAAGTCCAGCGCAACCCCAACGCTAAGCCCTTGCTGGGTAAAGTCATCATCCTTGCGGAAGGTGTACCCACCACGCAACGCCAGATCGGCCGTCAGTTTGTGGCTGACCCCCAGAGTCACGCGATTCAAATGACTTTGCGGTGTGTAACCGTCCAGCCTGAAGTCAAGGGACGGCAGGCTATTGAGGGCAATGTTCACTTTCTGAGTGTCATCCTCGTATTCACGCTCGAAGGCGTACTCGCCGAACACTAGGGTCTGCTTGGTGATCTGGTATTTGCCCTGCAGGCCGAC
>DQGF01000034.1:15150-20912 GCA_003525045.1 Pseudomonas sp.
GGTATTTGCCCTGCAGGCCGACGCCCAGACGTTTCGAGTCGCGAGTCTGGTCATCAAAGGTCAGTGCCGTGGAACGGTTGCTGTTTTCCGAGTAACCGTCGACTTCCACTTTTGCGTAATCGGCGCTGATGAACGGCGATAAGTGCCATTCGCTGCCCGGTTGCGCAATATCGTAGCCGAGGCGGGTGCTGAAGGCCCAAAGATGGCCGTCGGTATCACCCTTTTCCGCCCCTTCGCTGGCACCCAAGTCGAATTTGCGTTTGAGGTTGTCGTAATCCAACTTGCCACCGGTCAATGCGGCATCGGCCCACCAGCGATTCTGCTGGAACTGGGCGAAGGCTGTGGCCAGGTAGCTGTTAAGTTTATAGTCCGAGTCGTTATGGCCCGCTTCCAGATTCTGCCGATAGAAGCCCGCCGCCACACCCACGCGCCAGGCTTCATTGAAGCGGTAGCTGCCGCCGATGTTCAGGTTGTAACCGCTGCCATCGGCGCTGGCGCTGCTGCTTTGGCTATCGACATCCAGATGCTGGCCGCCACCGGCGACAATCGCGCGCCATTGGCCGACCGCTTGCCAGTTCTCCCAGTCCGATTGCCATTGGCTGCGCAGTTCATCCTGGTGGGCACGCAGCGTGGAGTGGGCCATTTCCGGCAACAATGTCAGTTCCCACGGGGCCGCCAGTAAGGAATAGGCATAATCGGAAATCAGCTTCTGACCGGTTTCAGTCGGATGTACCCCGTCGTTGTAAATCAGCTTGCTGGGGTCCGGGGTGGCGCTGTTGATGCCATACGTTGCGTTTTCGAGACAGCCGTTACCGCTGAAGCAGGTGGCCGTCAGGTTCTGGCCGGTAGCAAGGCCGAATCGCGCCGGATCGGCGAAGGTTTCCTGCAACAGCAGCGGAATGTTCAGCGGGATGATTTCGGCATCGATACCCGCGAGGCGCGTGACCAGCTGCCGATTGAAAGCGGCGCTCAGTTGTGAGGTTGCTGTCTGCAGGGGGGTGCCATTGATGGCAGGTGTCAAACCCAGGTCGGGCAGCATCCAGACCACAATGTAGCGGGCACCGGCGGTTTGCAGAACCTGGACGCTGTTGGCCAGGCGGTCCGCAGCCGCATTTGCCTGAGCGCCACTTTGTACTTGCCCCTGAAGAAAGTCGTTACCGCCCCCGGAGATGTAATACAGCGCGTTCGGATCGGCGCTGAAGTTGTTGGTCGGCAGATAGCCCGAACGCGTGCGTTCACCGGTGGCGGATGCGGTGGTGATCGAGCCGAGGATCTGGTCGGTGCGGTACCCGCCGACGGCCCAGTTATTTCCGTCCGGCAGGCCTTGGCTCGCACGTGCCGCCGAGGTTGAAGCAGCCGTCTGGTCCGGTGTAAAACCGAGCCGTCCTCCCAGCAGTTGCGTCGAGTTGGCGGAATAGACTTCGCCGCTGCCGTCCTGGTATACCGGTCCGGTCCGGTTAGTGAAGCGCAGGGTCGAACCGGGCGGGCCGCCCGTGTCGGTAAACTGACCGGCATCGTTGAGGCTATCGCCAAACACGATGAAATTCGAATAAGGGTTGGGTGCCGCGATCGCCTGGGTGCAGGCCATAGCGAGCAAGCAGCCGGCAAGCGGTACAGCCAACGTCTGTCTGATCATGAGGAAGTCCGTTTGTTATTGTTTTAGAGAGCGAAACGACCGTGGCAAAAACTATAGAGCCTGTTGCCATTCGGCGCGAACCCGTCGATTGTTTCACGCGCTTCGATCGCCCCATATTGCACGCTCCGCCCAGCTAAGTTACTGTGCCAAGACGTATAAATGAGACCTTCCCCGTGTTGATCGTCAGCAAACTCCTGGATCAAGTCATCAAGGCACACGCCCGTTGGCGTTGGCGCGCCTGAATCTTTCTGCCGGCCCGGCCGGATCCTTACCGCTTTGCCTTCTCTACCCGCAAGACAAACAGCTTTGCTGCGCGATTCCAGCGACTGACAAAGTGCCGGACGCTGCGGGTAAATCCTTCGAAGGCTGTATTAAAGTCAGTGAATTCAAGAGGTTCTTAACGCCATGTTGCTGATGATCGATAACTACGACTCTTTTACCTACAACGTTGTGCAGTACCTTGGTGAGCTCGGCTCCCAGGTCAAAGTCGTGCGCAACGATGAGCTCACTATCGCCGAAATCGAAGCCCTCAACCCTGAGCGGATCGTCGTCTCTCCCGGTCCTTGCACCCCGACCGAAGCCGGCATCTCGATCGAAGCGATCAAGCATTTCGCCGGCAAGCTGCCAATTCTGGGTGTCTGCCTGGGCCATCAATCCATCGGCCAGGCTTTTGGCGGCGATGTGGTCCGCGCCCGTCAGGTCATGCACGGCAAGACCAGTCCGGTGTTCCACGAGGACAAGGGCGTTTTTGAAGGGTTGAATCGTCCGCTGACGGTCACCCGCTATCACTCGCTGATCGTCAAGCGCGAAACCCTGCCAGACTGCCTCGAGCTGACTGCCTGGACCCAGCTTGAAGACGGCTCGGTCGATGAAATCATGGGCTTGCGCCATAAGACATTGAACATCGAAGGTGTGCAATTCCACCCTGAGTCTATCCTGACCGAGCAGGGTCACGAGCTGCTCGCCAACTTCCTCAAACAAACTGGCGGCACGCGCTAAGGACTTTTCATGAATATCAAGACAGCCCTGAGTCGTATCGTCGATCAGCTCGACCTCAGCACCGATGAGATGCGCGATGTGATGCGCGAAATCATGACCGGGCAGTGCACCGACGCGCAGATTGGTGCGTTCATGATGGCCATGCGCATGAAGAGCGAAAGCATCGACGAAATCGTCGGCGCCGTGTCGGTCATGCGCGAGCTGGCGGACAAGGTCGAACTCAAGACCCTCGACGGCGTCGTCGATGTCGTCGGCACCGGCGGTGACGGTGCGAACATCTTCAACGTATCAACCGCTTCTTCATTCGTAGTGGCAGCAGCCGGTTGCACCGTTGCGAAACACGGTAACCGTGCGGTCTCGGGCAAAAGCGGCAGTGCCGACCTGCTGGAGGCGGCGGGGATTTACCTGAACCTGACGCCGGTGCAAGTGGCACGCTGCATCGATAACGTCGGCATCGGTTTCATGTTTGCCCAGACCCACCACAGTGCCATGAAGCACGCCGCCGGCCCGCGCCGGGAGTTGGGCTTGCGTACCTTGTTCAACATGCTCGGCCCGCTGACGAATCCGGCCGGTGTGAAACATCAAGTGGTGGGTGTGTTCAATCAGGCGTTGTGCCGGCCATTGGCTGAAGTTTTGCAGCGTCTGGGCAGCAAGCATGTGCTGGTGGTGCATTCCCAGGACGGTCTGGACGAATTCAGCCTGGCGGCACCTACCTATGTGGCCGAACTGAAAAACGACGAAATAACAGAATACTGGGTGCAGCCGGAAGACCTCGGTATAAAGAGCCAGAGCTTGTTTGGCCTGGTGGTTGAAAGTCCGGCCCAGTCACTTGAACTGATTCGCGATGCCTTGGGAAAGCGCAAGACCGAAAACGGTCAGAAGGCCGCGGAGATGATCGTGCTCAATGCCGGTGCCGCGCTGTATGCCGCCGACCTGGCCAGCACTTTAAAAGAGGGCGTTGCCCTGGCGCACGATGCGCTGCACACCGGTCTCGCTCGGGAAAAACTTGAGGAGTTGGGTGCGTTTACCGCGGTATTCAAGGTGGAGAATGAGGGATGAGTGTACCGACGGTTCTGGAAAACATTCTGGCCCGCAAAGTCGAAGAAGTCGCCGAGCGCAGTGCTCGTGTGAGCCTTGCCGAACTGGAAAGTCTGGCCAAGGCGGCCGATGCACCCCGTGGTTTTGCCAAGGCACTGATCGACCAGGCCAAGCTGAAGCAGCCTGCGGTCATTGCTGAAATCAAGAAAGCCTCGCCGAGCAAAGGCGTGATCCGCGAGAACTTCGTTCCGGCCGACATTGCCAGAAGCTACGAGAAGGGCGGCGCGACCTGCCTGTCGGTGCTCACCGATATCGATTATTTCCAGGGCGCCGATGTGTATCTGCAGCAGGCGCGTGCGGCGTGCAAACTGCCGGTGATCCGCAAGGACTTCATGATCGATCCCTACCAGATCGTCGAAGCCCGTGCCCTGGGTGCTGACTGCGTGCTGTTGATTGTCTCGGCGCTGGATGACGTGAAAATGGCTGAGCTGGCGGCCGTGGCCAAAAGCGTCGGCCTTGATGTGCTGGTGGAAGTCCACGATGGCGACGAGCTGGAACGGGCGTTGAAAACACTCGACACCCCGTTGGTCGGCGTCAACAACCGCAACCTGCACACCTTCGACGTCAATCTGGAAACTACGCTTGATTTATTGCCGCGTATCCCGCGCGATCGATTGGTGATCACCGAAAGTGGCATTCTCAATCGGGCCGATGTCGAACTGATGGAAATCAGCGACGTGTATGCGTTTTTGGTCGGTGAGGCGTTCATGCGCGCCGAAAATCCGGGCACCGAGTTGCAGCGTCTGTTTTTTCCTGAGCGCGGCGTTCCTGTCAGCGGCTCGACTCTCGACTGAGGACAGATAGTCAGACCGAGGTGCCCCATTCGCGAGCAAGCCCGCTCCCACATTTGATCGGTATTGTCTGGATGAACACGGTTAATGTGGGAGCGGCGGTGCGGCGATCCGACTTGCTCGCGAAGGCGCCATAAGATGCACCACAGACTTCACGGCCTACGGAAAACCTTATGACCTCACCCACTTCACTGACCGTCGAAGCCGGCCTTCTGGCTGAACAGGATCTGCTGGCCTCAGTCTGCACCGGTGATTCAGAGTGTGGTCTGCTGTTCTGGCAGCCAAGTGACAAGGCACTGGTCATGCCGCGACGGTTGAATCGTCTGCCGGCGTTCGAGACCGCATGCGAGGTGTCGGCGGCCTCAGGTTGGCCGGTGCTGCTGCGTGAAACCGGTGGTGAGCCGGTGCCGCAGTCGGCATCGACGATCAACATCGCGCTGGTCTACGCGCCACCGCGTAGCGAAGGTGATCAGAATCGAATCGAAACCGCCTATCGTCGACTGTGCGACCCGATTTGTCAGTTGCTGGATGAGCTGGGCGGCGTTTCGTCTTTGGGCGAAATTGACGGTGCTTTCTGTGATGGCCGTTTCAACGTCAACCTCGATGGACGCAAGATGGTCGGCACCGCTCAGCGCTGGCGCCAGAGCAAAGGCGGGTCGCGTCCGGTAGGGTTGGTACACGGTGCTTTGTTACTGAATAACGAGCGCGAATCGATGGTCGCGGCGGTCAACCGCTTCAATGAAGCCTGTGGCCTTGAACAACGAGTTCGTGCCGAAAGCCACATCGCCCTGCATGAAAAGTTCGCCGCCCCGGATGCGCTGGAACGGCTTGAAGCGTTATACCGCCATTTGCTGGCAGAAATGCTCAGGGCTTAAGTTCTCGAGCTCAAGTTTTCTAGCTTAGCGCGTACCGAAGACCACCATGGTCTTGCCTTTGACGTCCACCAGGTTGCGCTCTTCCAGATCCTTGAGCACGCGACCGACCATCTCACGGGAACACCCTACAATCCGCCCGATTTCCTGACGGGTCACCTTGATCTGCATGCCGTCAGGGTGGGTCATGGCATCTGGTTGTTTGCACAGTTCGAGCAGGCAGCGAGCAACACGTCCGGTCACGTCGAAAAACGCCAGGTCACCCACCTTGCGGGTGGTGTTGCGCAGTCGTTGTGCGATTTGTCCGCTGAGTACGTAAAGAATGTCCGGATCCTGCTGGGACAATTCGCGGAATTTCACATAGCT
>DQGF01000034.1:21224-23115 GCA_003525045.1 Pseudomonas sp.
GGAATTTCACATAGCTGATCTCCGCGACTTCACATTCGATCTTGGCGCGCACCCAGGCACTGCGTTCCTGTTCCAGGCCGGCTTGTTCAAACAGGCCCAGTTCACCGAAAAAGTCCCCGGAGTTCAGGTAGGCGATGATCATTTCGCGACCATCGTCGTCCTCGATCAGAATAGTGACCGAGCCTTTGATGATGAAAAACAACGTGTCCGAGCGGTCCCCGGCGCAAATGATATGGGTCTTGGCCTGATAGCGACGGCGCTGGCAATGCATCAACAGTTTGTCGAGGTTTTTGATTTTGGGCGTGGGCGCAATAGCAACCATGGTTGTATCCCGAAAAGACTGCACGGTGTGTTTGGTTTTTTTGTGGGTGCTGGTGAAGCCTGCAATCTTTGTTGTTCGCAACGAAGCTGGCTATGCGCCAGCCAACTGGCGCCAGCTTAACAGACACTTCCCGCAATTTTCGAGCATTTACCTGCGGCGCGGGTGGTGATGTCCCAGAAGGCGAGCGCTGTCAATCAAGGGCCCTGTGCTAAGCTGGCGACCCTTTTTTATACAGTGGAGTCTTGGCGATGAAGGCACGCATCCAATGGGCTGGCGAAGCCATGTTCCTCGGCGAATCCGGCAGCGGTCATGTCGTGGTCATGGACGGTCCGCCCGATGCCGGCGGTCGCAACCTGGGTGTCCGGCCAATGGAAATGCTTCTGCTGGGTGTCGGCGGTTGCAGCAATTTCGACGTGGTCAGCATCCTCAAGAAGTCCCGCCAAGCTGTCGAAAGCTGCGAAGCTTTCCTCGAAGCCGAACGCGCGACCGAGGATCCGAAAGTTTTCACCAAGATCCACATGCACTTTGTGGTCAAGGGCCGTGGGCTGAAAGAAGCCCAGGTCAAGCGCGCCATCGAACTGTCTGCCGAGAAGTATTGCTCGGCATCGATCATGCTCGGCGCGGCCGGTGTTGCAATCACCCACGACTACGAGATCGTCGAGCTCGGTTGAATCGACACCTGCCGAGTCAAGATTTTCGGACACAAAAAAAGGCGACTACCTCAAGGTAGTCGCCTTTTTTACGGCAGGCGCAGGGCCATTGTGGGAGTGAGCCTGCTCGCGATGAGGCCCTGCTGAATAACGCAGCTGTCAGATCCGGTAAGTGCTTTTGGTCATCACCTTGGCCATCAGGCTCATGCCGAACTTCACCGGCGCCGGAAAGCGGAAGCCACCAGCATCCAGCGCACTTTCGGCATGCTGTTCTTCATCGATGCGCATCTGTTCAAGGATTGCGCGGGACTTCTCGTCCTCGGCCGGCAACTGCTCCAGGTGTTCATTCAGGTGCTTGCAGACTTGATGCTCAGTGGCAGCAACGAAACCCAGGCTGACTTTGTCGCTGATCAACCCGGCCACCGCGCCAATCCCGAACGACATGCCGTAGAACAGCGGATTGAGAATGCTGGTGTGGCTGCCCAGCTGATGGATGCGTTGCTCGCACCAGACCAGGTGGTCGGTTTCTTCTTCGGCCGCGTGTTCCATGGCGGCGCGCACTTGCGGCAATTTGGCGGTCAGGGCTTGACCCTGATACAGCGCCTGGGCACAGACTTCGCCGGTATGGTTGATGCGCATCAGGCCGGCAACGTGCCGGGTGTCTTCGTCGCTCATTTTCGCATCCGGCTGTACGATGGCGGGCGACGGACGGTACGGCTGGCCGCTGGAGGGCAGCAGGGTACGCATCGCGGCATCGGCTTGCAGCAGAAGACGGTCAATCGGCGAGTAGTGACGTTGGGTAGTCATGCTGACCTCCGGGAAGAATCTCGGCGGCCAGTTTAACCCAATCGGCCGGGGAAGGTTTGCGCTGGGTCACTGGACAACACCGCGACCCGTAGGAGCGAAGCTTGCCCGCGAA
>DQGF01000034.1:23421-24346 GCA_003525045.1 Pseudomonas sp.
CGTTGGAATACAGTTTCGTAGCGTCCTTGAGATCGCCTTCGCGGGAAAGCCTCGCTCCTACAGGGATGTGTGGTGAATCAGCCCGGCGGCCAGTGCATCTGGCGCTGACCCAGCACGTGCATATGAATGTGATAGACCGTCTGCCCGCCCAGTGGATTGCAGTTCATGACCAAACGGAAACCTTCTTCGCAGCCCAGTTCCAGAGCCAGACGCTGGGCAGTGAAAAGAATATGCCCGGCCAATGCCTTGTCGTCCTCGGTGAGGTCATTAAGGGTGCGTACATATTTTTTCGGTATGACCAGAAAATGCACTGGTGCCTGCGGGGCGTTGTCGTGGAAGGCCAGTATCTGGTCGTCCTCGTAAATGATCTTCGCCGGGATCTCCCGGTTAATGATCTTGCTGAACACAGTATCCATAGCTGTTTCTCCGTTGTCTGGACTGGCCCGAGTGTACTCATGGGAGATGCACCCGCCCAGTGTTTCGCCGTAGGACCTTCAGCGCGGGCAGTAAGCTTTGTTGACCATACCTGCGATTGTCCGGGTCAGCCAGCGTGAACCAAGGCGCGGCAGGAAAGCGCGCCAGCGGTTGCGTCGGCCCGGAATGATGATTGCGCGATTTTTCTCCAGGGCGCGCACGGTGTAAAGCGCGACTTCCTCGGGGCTCATCAGCAGTTTGCTGTCGACCAGTTTGTCGGTGTCCAGTTGCGCGGTGCGGAAGAATGCCGTGCGAGTCGGGCCAGGACAGAGCACCGAAACCTTGACCGCACATTTTTTCAGCTCGACGCGCAGTCCTTCGGAAAAGTGCAGCACATAGGCTTTGCTGGCGTAGTAAGTGCTCATCCACGGGCCAGGATGGAATGCTGCCACCGAGGCGACGTTCAGAATCTGCCCGCCACCTTGCAGGGCCATGCTGTTACCGACGGCAT
>DQGF01000034.1:24635-30841 GCA_003525045.1 Pseudomonas sp.
TGCTGTTACCGACGGCATGACACAGGCGGGTGAGGGCGAGGATGTTCACCTCGATCAGATCTTGCTCGGTCATCCAGTCCTGAGCCAGGAAAGGGCCGCAGGTACCCATGCCGGCGCAGTTGACCAGCAGATCGATCTGGCGGTCACCTTCCTCCAGTTCCAGCAGAAATCCGGACAGCCGCAAGGGCTCGCCCAGGTCACAGGCCCGGAACAACACTTCCACGCCAAAACGTTGAGTCAGTTCAATCGCAATAGTTTCCAGCTGATCACGCTGTCGGGCCACCAGAATCAGGCTGCGGCCGCGCCGGGCCAGCGCTTCGGCCATCGCCAGGCCGATGCCGCTGGAAGCGCCTGTGATCAGAGCGTAACGGGTCATGCAGTTCTCCATCGCAACAGCTCCGCGCCGGCGACGCAGGTGTCACGGGCGGGAAGCGTTGTTCATTCTTTCGCAGAGTCTACAGGGGGCCGGGCTGCTTCGGCTGCATCCTCGGCTGAATTTGGCGCTGGCTCTACTTTCACAGCGGTCTGATCTTCGATCTCTTCGGTGGTGACCGAGTCACTTTCGTAGCTGCTCTCGGCGGCGCTTTCGTATTCACTCTGGATCGCAGTGAGCCCACCGGTCAGCCCGCCAATGAACAGGATTGCGACAAGCACCAGCCATAGCGCAGACAGGACCTTGACCGCTGTGCTGTTGGGCGGCGGTGGCGCACCGTATCGATTGGCGCCGCTGTTGCCCGGCATAATCATCATCACGAATGGAAAGAAGCTGCCCACGAAGGGCAAGAGGGTCAGCAGCCAGAGCCAGCCGGACCAGCCGATATCGTGTAGACGCTGGACGCTGAACTGGATGCTGACGAAGCCGAGCGCCACAATCAGAATAAAGGCCAACAGGCCTCCCAGAATCAGGCCGGCGCTGGAGTCTGTACTGATGAGGGCGAGGCCGAAAACACTCAGCACGGCGCCGATGCCAAGCGTCACCAGCATCAGGACCATCGTCCAGGCCAGATAGCGCAAGCGGCCGATACGGCCTTCGAAACTGAACGCCTTGAGCGAGCCAAACTCCGGCAGCGCTTCGCCGACGGCCGCACGCGGCGGTGCGTAGGGTGATTCCGGATCTGTCGATAAAGGCGGCACGGCAGGTGAGTGTTCGTGCACATCGGACAGGTTCAGTTCGATCGAGGGTTCGCTTTCGATCCGGGCATCGATGCCGGTTTTCGTCAGCGCCTGCAGATAAGTCTGAGCATCTGCCTGTGACAAGTCGCGTTTGAGCGCAACCGGCCGGCCACTGAAAAGCCGCTCGATGGCAGCGACATCGGATTTGAATAGCTCGGCGAGATTGAGCTTGGCAGTGGTGGCTTCGACACCTGGCAGTAGAGCGCCGTCGAATACGATCTTGTAACGGTTTTCGCTCATTGTGCGAGGCATCCTTGTCGCGAAGTAGTTGAGTGAAGGGTGTTGCCCACCCGGAGTGTAAGGCCAGTCGAGAGCGGCTGGCCAAGTTGTCCTGTCAGCGCGGCCAGCGCTCACGCAGCTGTGCCGACCGTTCCAAGGCCTCGCGGTATTCGTCGTCCAGACGTGCAACCAGTTGATCGACACTCGGCAGGTCATCGATTTCACCGACGCCCTGACCCGCGGACCACACGGTTTTCCAGGCTTTGGCTTCATCGCTCAAAGGCTTGAGCTTGGAGCCGAAATTGACCTCGCCTTTGCCATGCAGTGCCGCCATGTCGAAACCGGCAGCCTCCAGGCTTTGGCGCATGAAACTTGCCGGTACGCCCGACACTGCTGGAGTATGGACGATGTCCGCGGCTCTGGAAGCCAGCAACATCTGCTTGTAGGCGTCAGGTGCATGACTTTCGGTAGTACCGATAAATCGCGTACCGAAGTAGGCCAGATCTGCGCCGAGTAGTTGTGCGGCGAGAATCTCGTGACCGTGGTTCAGGCAGCCTGCCAACAGCAGGGTCTTGTCGAAAAACTGGCGGATCTCGGCAATCAGCGAAAACGGGCTCCAGGTCCCAGCGTGTCCACCGGCACCCGCGGCCACGGCGATCAAGCCGTCTACGCCGGCCTCGGCCGCTTTCTCGGCATGGCGACGGGTCGTCACATCGTGGAATACCAGGCCGCCATAGCTGTGAACTGCTTCGACCAATTCCTTCACGGCACCGAGGCTGGTGATCACGATCGGCACTTTGTGCTCGATGCAGATCTCCAGATCCGCTTGCAGGCGCGGGTTACTGTTGTGGACGATCAGGTTCACCGCGTAAGGCGCCGGGTTTTCCAGTGTCGCCAGTCCTGCTTCGATTTCCTCCAGCCAAGCCTTGAAGCCGCTGCTCTCGCGTTGATTCAGCGCGGGAAAGCTGCCGACTACACCGTTTCGGCAGCAAGCAAGCACCAGTTGCGGGTTGGAGATAAGGAACATCGGCGCTGCAACCACGGGCAGGCGTAAACGTTGTTCGAGCAAAGCGGGCAGCGACATTGGAAGTACCCCGGTGAGTGGTGCTGATTGAAATTAGAACGGCTGAACGACGACCAGAATTACGATAGCCAGCAATATCAGAACCGGCACTTCATTGAACCAGCGATAAAAGACATGGCTGCGGGTGTTTTCGCCACGGGCAAAACGTTTCACCTGTGCGCCGCACATGTGGTGGTAGCCGATCAGAATCACTACCAGGGTCAACTTCGCGTGAATCCAGGCACCCTGACTGAATATGCTGGGATTCAAGGCGATCAGCGCGATGCCGAAAATCAGGGTGGCGATCATCGCCGGTCCCATGATGCCGCGGTACAGCTTGCGCTCCATGATACTGAAGCGTTCCTTGCTGACGGTGTCTTCGCTTTGGGCGTGGTAGACGAACAGGCGCGGCAGGTAGAACAGGCCGGCAAACCAGCAGACCATGCTGATGATATGAAGCGCTTTGAGCCACAGATAAAGCATTTTTGGTTATTCCCCAAGTTCACGGTAGCCCGAATAGTAGAGGCTTGAGCGCCCGCACGTCACCTTGGCGGTTGTCGCAGGACGATACGGGCCCTATTATCGACGGCTTTCCAGGGTTCGTTGAGGGCAGGTTTATGGTCAAGGTCGGTATCGTCGGCGGCACGGGTTACACCGGTGTCGAACTGCTGCGTCTGTTGGCACAACATCCGCAAGCTGAAGTGGCAGTGATCACTTCCCGATCCGAGGCCGGTCTGGCCGTGGCTGATATGTACCCGAACCTGCGAGGTCATTACGATGGCCTGGCGTTCAGCGTTCCGGATATCAAGACCCTGGGCGCCTGCGACGTGGTGTTCTTCGCTACGCCTCACGGTGTTGCCCATGCCCTGGCCGGCGAGTTGCTGGCGGCCGGGACCAAGGTCATCGACCTGTCGGCCGACTTCCGTCTGCAAGACGCTGATGAGTGGGCCAAGTGGTACGGTCAGCCGCACGGTGCGCCGCAGCTGCTGGAAGAGGCGGTGTATGGCTTGCCGGAGGTCAATCGCGAGCAGATCAAGCAGGCTCGCCTGATCGCCGTGCCAGGTTGCTACCCGACGGCAACGCAATTGGGCTTCCTGCCATTGCTTGAAGCCGGTTTGGCCGATACCACTCGCTTGATCGCAGACTGCAAATCCGGTGTCAGCGGTGCCGGTCGTGGCGCCTCTGTAGGTTCGCTGTATTCCGAAACCTCGGAAAGCATGAAGGCCTATGCCGTCAAAGGGCACCGTCACTTGCCGGAAATCCGCCAGGGTCTGCGGCGTGCAGCGGGCAAGGACGTTGGTCTGACCTTTGTCCCGCACCTGACGCCAATGATTCGTGGCATCCACTCAACGCTCTACGCCACCGTGGTGGATCGCTCGGTGGATCTGCAAGCGCTGTTTGAAAAGCGTTATGCCAGCGAACCGTTCGTCGATGTGATGCCGGCCGGCAGCCATCCGGAAACCCGCAGCGTGCGTGGTGCCAACGTTTGCCGCATCGCCGTGCATCGGCCGCAGGATGGTGATTTGGTAGTGGTGTTGTCGGTGATTGACAACCTGGTCAAAGGTGCGTCGGGTCAGGCGGTGCAGAACCTGAACATCCTCTTCGGGCTGGATGAGCGTCTGGGCCTGTCCCATGCAGGCATGCTGCCGTAACGCTTTATCCCGCTCACCAAAAAGGCCCCTTGAACGGGCCTTTTTGCGTTACGAGCCGGCAATCAGGTTTATTGATATACCGTAACAATAGTTGACCGATTTTCTGGGAGAAGCGGATAATGCACGTCATCACGCATTATGGCGGCGTAACGCCGGGAGATAGTCAGCATGAGCGTCGAATCCTTCACCCCCACGGCTTTGCAATTCACCCACGGTGCCGCGCACAAGGTGAAGAGCCTGGTCGATGAAGAGGGGAATGATCGCTTGAAGCTGCGCGTATTCGTTACGGGCGGCGGTTGTTCAGGTTTTCAGTACGGCTTCACCTTCGATGAAGAAGTGGCCGATGACGACACCATCGTCGAGCGCGAGGGTGTGAGTCTGGTCGTCGATCCAATGAGCTTCCAGTACCTGGCAGGTGCCGAGGTGGATTATCAGGAAGGGCTGGAAGGGTCGCGTTTCGTCATCAAGAATCCGAACGCTTCCACCACGTGTGGCTGCGGCTCTTCGTTCTCGATCTGATCGCGCAGAGCATCGCCAGGCGCCGCATGGCCTCAGGGCTCTGCGGCGTTTTGCTGTCCGGGGTTCGAATTCAGGCGGGGTAGATGGCGCCCAGTACGCGCAGGCCGCGGGCGCCGGTGACGCTTGGGCGATTGGCCGCAATGCCTTCCAGGCAGCAGTGGGCCAGCCAGGCAAAGGCCATGGCTTCAACCCAGTCCGGGTCGACACCGCACACCGCGGTGCTGCTGACTTTTGCATTGGGCAGCAGGCTGGCCAGGCGGTTCATCAACGTGGCGTTGTGTGCGCCGCCGCCGCAAACCAGCAATTGCCGGGTATCCGATTGAGCACTTTGCAATGACTCGACGATGGTCAGTGCGGTCAGCTCGAGCAGTGTTGCCTGCACGTCTTCGGCGGCGAAGGTGGGCAGCTGTGACAGGTGCTGAGTCAGCCAGGGCAGGTTGAACACTTCGCGCCCGGTGCTTTTCGGGCCCTTGGTCACGAAAAACGGATCGCTGAGCAACGTCTTCAGCAGAGCAGGTTCGACCTTGCCGCTGGCAGCCCATTGGCCGTCACGATCAAAGTTGTCGCCGCGTTGCTGGTGAATCCAGGCATCCAGCAGCACATTCCCGGGACCACAGTCGAAACCGGCTACAGGTTTGCCAGGTTCGATCAGGCTGAGATTGCTGAAGCCGCCGACGTTCAGCACCGCGCGGTTGCCCGCCTGTTCTTCAAACAACGCTTCGTGAAAGGCCGGAACCAACGGTGCGCCTTGCCCGCCAGCCGCAACGTCGCGGCTGCGGAAGTCGCTGACGACGGTGATGCCGGTCAGCTCGGTCAGCAGGGCAGGGTTGCCGATCTGCACCGTAAACCCGCGCGACGGCTCATGGCGAATGGTCTGGCCGTGGCTGCCAATCGCGCGAATGGCTTCAGGCTTCAGGTTTTGTTGATCGAGGAGGGCGTGAATACCCTGCGCAGCCAGCTTCACCCAGTTCTGCTGGGCGATGGCGGAGCGGGCAATCTCGTCCGGCCCGCTGGCGCACAAGCCAAGCAGCTCGGCGCGCAGGGAGTCAGGCATCGGGATGTAGTGCGTGGCGATGAGGCTGATCGCAGAGGTTTGCTCGATCAACGCAATGTCCAGTCCATCGAGGCTGGTCCCGGACATCACGCCTATATAGAGTGTCATGACTTAGCGCTTCGAAGCCAGCATGGTGGCTTTCTCTTGGTCCATGCGCGCCATCAATGGCTGACTCTGCGCGAGGAAGCGTGCGCGTTCGGCCTTGGAGATCGGATCGGCCATCGCCACCTTCTGGCCCAGCGGGTCGACGTGCACGCCATTGACCTGGAACTCATAGTGCAAGTGCGGGCCGGTGGAGAGCCCGGTTGTACCGATATAACCGATTACCTGGCCTTGCTTGACGCTGCCGCCAGTCTTGACGCCCTTGGCGAAGCCTTGCATGTGGCCGTAAAGCGTGCGGTAGGTATTGCCGTGCTGGATGATCACGGTATTGCCGTAGCCGCCGCGGCGACCCGCCAACAGTACTTTGCCGTCACCGGCAGCCCTGATCGGCGTGCCGCGCGGTGCTGCGTAGTCGACACCTTTA
>DQGF01000490.1:0-3857 GCA_003525045.1 Pseudomonas sp.
CCACCAATCGAAGCCAACAAAGCCCGCCCAGTGCGGGCTTTGTTGCATCTGGGGTTCGGTGATCCAGGGCTCGCACGTACCCTGTAGGAGCGAGGCTTGCCCGCGAAGAGGCCAGCCAGACCACCACAAATCACCAGCGGCCAAAAATGCAAACGTCGCCGCAACCGCCCTCGGAGACGCCCATGCGCCAAGCCCTCCTGATCATCGACGTCCAGCCCAATCGACCGGGCGCGCTCTATGGCCGGAGAAAGCCTGCGTGCCTATGATCGCCGCCTCAGCCTGCATCTGATGCTGCAGCCCTAACCGGATCGATGTGGTTTCGACCTACATTGGAGGCAGAGCATGACCAAGCCTTTCGATATGGTGCTGTTTCTGAGCGGTGTACTGAGCGGCTCGAAGGTCACGCAGCAACGACACCTACGCCAAGCCCGAATCATGCAAGCGGCCATTCAACAGCGATGGCAACACGATAATCCCTGGACCTGGCAGCTCAAGCATGTGCGCTGGTTCGGACCATCGCCCGGCAGATGGGCTGCTCGCGCAATACCATTCGACGCCACCTCAATTACAGGCCCAGCGCCAGCCCGTCGTCTATGGCCCGCGCGCGTAGCGCGTGGGCAAGCTTGTGCCTTTCGAGGCCTATCTGCGCCAGCGCATAGAAGCCGCTCGACCCCATTGGATTCCCTCCATCGTGCTGTTGAGGGAAATCCGCGAACAGGGTTACGAAGGCAGATACTCCATCCTCACCAGCTTTCTGCTGACCTTGAAATCCAAGGCAAACGAAGCCGTCGTTCGCTTCGAAACCGAGCCCGGTGAGCAGATGCAGGTGGACTTCACCGTCATTCGGCGTGGCCGCGATCCGTTGCTGGCATTCGTTGCAACGTTGGGCTGAAGCCTTGCGACCTACGTCGTTTTCTCCCGTCGCGAAGACTCCGCAGCTTGGTTTTCCGGTATCGAAAAGGCGCTGCGTTTCTTCCAATTCGCCGCTGCAACATTTTTTCGGTCAGAACATCCCCTAGTCGGAGTTGACGTTCGAATACCAGCGTCATGGGCTGCGCTGCGCTGCGAATATCGACCCGGTCAGCCAATTGCGACAGGAAAAGACGATCTAGAAATCCAGCTTGGTGAACATGCGTTGAAAACACGTCGCTTTCAGTTCCAGCAGCAGTACTCAGCACGGCGGCTATATGAACCAGCGAATCGACGTTGACGTGATTCGCTGCATCCAGTAACGAGCTAGTCTTGATCAATAGCAAAGACACCATCGTGCTCCCAAAAAATTGGGGTGTGCGTTCTCTCTTTCTTGCTCAGGCCGAATGACTGACTGCATCAGGATGTAAGCGCTACCCATCCGTGAAAACTGGTGAAACCCGGGGCGATTCATAGCCCAAATGCTTTTTCAGCAATCAGTAAAAATACCACATCGAGAATTTGGTCATAGCTGTGGGGGTTTGATGTGATTTCAGGAAGCTGGCCGCTCATAGCGTTACCCAACATATGAGTTTTTCAAATTTGTGATGAAAGCACCGGCAGGTTTGAATGTGTACGACACGTAATCCGTATCGCACACGTGAACATATTGTTTTAACGTGTGTGAGTTGGTTGGCGATGTGATGCTGGCAAAGGCAGCACCCGGTTATCCCTGGTGGGTGCCGTTGCGTTTTGCCACATGGGTGGATATCAGATCCATCAGTGTAGGAGACAAGCAGTCGTACGTTTCCAGTCCTAGTTCGCTAAATCGCGCGCGGATGTCTGCCATTTGTGTTGGCGGAGTCCCCGTTTCAATCACGGAAGATACGAACGCCGCGAACTCTGGGGCGGCCCAACCTTTCTGAGGGGACAATTCGGTATGCACGAAATCAAGGCCATAGAAAACGTGATCCTGATTTTCAATGCGGCCAAATAAGTGGGTGTTGCATTCGGTGCATGCATGGCGTTGAATCGTAGCTGTCGGATCAACAATCTGTAGCTTATTGCCGTTTGCAGTTACGCTGACCGTTTCCTTTGGTGCAACTGCGATCACAGCGAACGTAGCGCCGGCAGGTTTCCAGCATTTGCTGCAACCACAAGCGTGGTTAAACAGGGTTGGGGACTTAACGTTTACCCGGACTTTGTCTTGAGCGCACAGGCACTCAAGATCGCCACCTTCGAACCCCTTAACAGCAGGCTGAACGCCGTTATCGATTGCCGGGTGCAGTGATACAGAAGTCATAATGATTATTCCTGGCTGAAAAAATAGACTCAGAACTTAATGACAGTCCTGATCGACTTGCCTTCATGCATCAACTCAAATGCTTCGTTAATGCGTTCTAAAGGCATGGTATGTGTAACAAACGGCGCAAGTTCAATTTCACCTTGCATCGATTGCTCTACCATCTTGGGCAACTGTGAGCGACCTTTAACCCCGCCAAAGGCAGAGCCCTTCCAGGTCCGACCCGTGACGAGCTGGAAGGGACGAGTAGAGATCTCTTGCCCTGCACCTGCAACGCCGATGACGATCGATTGCCCCCAGCCTCTGTGTGCACACTCTAGCGCCGAGCGCATGACGTTGACGTTTCCGATACACTCAAAAGAGTGGTCAACGCCCCAACCTGTCATATCTACGACGACTTGCTGGATTGGCTGGGTATGGTCCTTAGGGTTGATACAGTCCGTCGCGCCAAACTGGCGGGCCAGCTCAAATTTCGAAGGGTTGGTATCGATGGCAATGATGCGACCAGCTTTCGCCTGACGCGCGCCTTGAATGACTGCAAGACCAATGCCGCCGAGTCCGAACACCGCTACGCTGTCGCCCTCAGCAACCTTGGCAGTGTTATGCACAGCACCTATGCCGGTAGTCACGCCGCAGCCCAGCAGACAAACGTGCTCATGGTTTGCCTCAGGGTTGATCTTCGCAACGGAAACCTCGGCGACAACTGTGTACTCACTGAATGTCGAGCAACCCATGTAGTGAAAGAGCTGCTGGCCGTTATACGAGAACCGGGAGGTCCCGTCCGGCATGACACCTTTACCTTGAGTGGTCCGGACAGCTACACAAAGATTGGTCTTACCTGATTTACAGAACAGGCATTCCCCGCACTCGGCCGTGTAGAGAGGAATGACGTGGTCCCCAGGTTTAAGAGACGTGACGCCTTCCCCAACCTCGACAACCACCCCCGCGCCCTCGTGTCCTAAAACAACTGGAAACAGTCCTTCTGGGTCATTTCCCGAAAGAGTAAAAGCGTCAGTGTGGCAGACACCGGTGTCCGTGATACGAATAAGCACTTCGCCTGATCGCGGTGGTTCGACATCAATCTCGACGATTTGTAATGGTTTGTTTGGTTCAAATGCTACAGCCGCCCGGGATTTCATATCGGTACCTTATCTACAAAAATTGAGGATGAGCAGCGTCACACATTTAACATGCGACGCTTGATGTCTCCTTGGGTCATCAGTGGGTCAGTCAGACCGCTTTTTTTGTGTCGCCGGAAGTTGTGCCTAAATTGAATAGTGCTGGAGGCACTCGATTTCTGCGGCTCTGCGGCCTGGTTTGGTCATCGAAATGCATCTCGGTAAGCAAGATACTGGCGCTGGGTGGCGATATGGTCGGCAACGTATTTGGCATCGTGCCATACGCCCCAAATGAACGACGACCCCCGCCGCGATTGCCATGGCAGACCCAGGAAGTAAATGCCTGACTCCGCCGACACACCGCGTTGATGCCGCGGTTTGCCGTTGGCGTCGAACGTATCCACTTCAAGCCAGCTGTAGTCGGGTGCAAATCCAGTGGCCCAAATGATCGTGGTCACACCAACGGAAGCCAGGTCCAGTTCAAGAAGCGGCTGGCTGACGCAGGCAGGCTCGGGGGAGGGGGGTTG
>DQGF01000490.1:4147-10855 GCA_003525045.1 Pseudomonas sp.
ACGCAGGCAGGCTCGGGGAAGGTGGTTCGGGCCTCGGGCTCCAGCGGTAGGTCCAGACCATTACGCTCGATGTAGGCGTCTGCGGCGTCCAGCAGCGACAGGTAGTTCGCATCGCCGAGCGCCAGGTTGTCCGCGAGGTCGGCCTGGAAAGTCACCACGCCGTCGTTGAACGATTGAGTCAAACCTACCAGCGTCATCCCGCGATGGGCCAGGCCGCGAAAGTCCACGGTGTGACCGCCATGGGCACCGCTCACGGCAATGGTGACGTGTTCACGGCCAGGCTTCATGACCGCTGCGTCCCACTCGCCCAGCACGCCCAGCCACCAGCAGAAATCGCGGTTGCGATAAGCGCGGGGCGGACGGTCATGCTGACCGACCGAGAGATACACCTTTCTGCCGGCACGCTGAAGTTCATCGGCGATCTGCACCCCCGAAGACCCGGCACCCACCACAAGCACGGCACCCGCGGGCAATTGTTGCGGGTTGCGGTACTGGGCCGAATGGATTTGCGTGAGGCTGTCATCCTTAGGCGCAATCGGCGGGATCACCGGACGCTGGAATGGCCCGGTGGCAGCCACTACGCGACGGGCGTCGATGATGCCCTCGGAGGTGTGGACGGTGAAGCCCGGCCGACCGGCATTGCGTTCTACCTTTTTTACTTCCACGCCGGTGCGGATAGGGGCTTTGATGTTGCCGGCGTAAGTTTCGAAGTAATCGGCCACACGCTCTTTCGGGGCGAATCCGTCGGGGCTGAGGTCGTCAAACTCCAGGCCGGGGAAGCGGTCGTGCCAGGCCGGGCCGTTGGCGACCAGCGAATCCCAGCGCCCGGTCCTCCAGGCTTCGGCAATTCTCCCGCGCTCCAGAACCAGGTGCGGCACGCCAAGGTTGCTCAGGTGCTCGCTCATGGCCACGCCAGCTTGGCCGGCGCCCACGATAAGGGTATCTACTTCAAGTTTCTCAAGTGACATGCCTGTGTCCTTCACAGAAGCGGGTCGCTGCATTCTGTGCAGAGACGCTCTGCAGCGAAATTATCTTTTTTGTCGTCGCAAGGCAGGAAAAAACTGGGTCTCGCCGCAAAGCCGGCCAAAGGTTTGCCTCTTGTGCGGCGCGCTAACTATTTTTTACATTACCAAGCACCACAAAAAACCTCGTTTCGCCCACGCCGGTGCATGGACAGAATGCAGTCATTGCCGACCTCACAGAGAACCCGTGGATGACTCAGCCGACACATACGCGCATTCGAATGTTCAACACCAAAAAAACCTATCCCAACCAGAACCTTGACAACGATCTCTGCCAGGCGGTGCGCGCGGGCAACACCGTGTACGTTCGCGGCCAGATTGGCACCGATTTTGAAGGCAATCTCGTGGGTCTCGGGGATCCCCGGGCTCAGGCAGAACAGGCGATGAAAAACGTCAAGCAGTTGCTGGAAGAGGCAGGCAGCGACCTGAGCCACATCGTCAAGACCACGACGTACTTGATCGATCCCCGGTACCGCGAGCCGGTCTATCAGGAAGTCGGAAAATGGCTCAAAGGTGTATTTCCGATCTCTACCGGGCTGGTCATTTCCGGGCTGGGTCAGCCAGAGTGGCTGATGGAAATCGACGTTATCGCGGTTATCCCCGAATAAACAGGACGCACATACCATGACGTTTTCAATCGTTGGCCGCTGCGCCGAAACGGGGCAGTTGGGCATTGCTATCAGTTCGTCCAGCATCGCCGTGGGCGCCCGTTGCCCCTGGCTGTGTCCGGGAGTGGGCGCGGTCGCTACGCAGAACATCACGCTGCCCGCGCTGGGCCCGCAGATACTCGAACTCATGGGCAGCGGACTGTCGCCCGCCCAGGCGCTGGACAAGGCCCTGACGAGCAATGGCTACGGTCAGTTTCGCCAAGTGACGGCCATTGATCACTTGGGCCAGACCGCGCATTTCAGTGGTAGTGAAACGTTGGGCACCCACCATGCGGTGACTGGCGAACAATGCGTGGGCGCGGGCAATATGCTGGCCGATAAAGCGGTGATCGACACGCTGGTGCGCACCTTTGAATGCAGCGGCGGTGAGTTGGCCGAGCGTCTCCTGGCCGCCATGCATGCAGCGGTGGCGGCGGGAGGCGAGGCTGGCCCGGTTCATTCGGCCGCTATGGTGGTGGTGGGTGAACTGACTTGGCCGATCGTCGATTTGCGCGTCGATTGGGCGGATGAAGACCCGATCGGGCAATTGGCGCAGCTGTGGACGGCTTATCGCCCGCAAATGCAGGACTACATTATCCGCGCCCTCGACCCGACCAAAGCCCCGAGCTACGGCGTTCCAGGGGATGAGTGAATGAGCAGCAGCCGTGAGCTCCTGGGTTCACTGGTTGGTTTCGACACCACAACTCGCCATACGCTGCGATGTGCAGGGGGCGGCGTGTCATTCGGCTTATGCGCCCCAAGGCGTCAACGCCATCGAGTATGCGGCGCAGTTGATCGGCGAACTGGGTCGAATTGGCTCGCGACTGCGCGCTCCCGAGCTGCATGACTCACGTTTCGATCCACCTTTCAGCACAGTCCAGACTGGCCTCATCAGCGGCGGCAGCATGGACCAAGGTCACAAGAGCGATGAATTTATAAGCGTCGAGCAACTGGACGCCTGCAATGCGATGCTTGAACGCATCGCACGTTCACTCCAGGGGTGAGGTCAGGCGTCCACTTTGGGCGCCAGGACCTCCTGGCAATAATTGACGAATAACTGCGCCGGCTTGGTCAGCTGTGACCGGCGCAGCCACGCCGCTGAAAGCCGTGAGCCAGTGACCTGTTCGGCCAACGGTACACACCTTAGCTTCTGGCCATCATAGGTTAAGTCCGAATGCGGGCGGGTCACCAAAATCGAAAATCCGAAGCCACGACCCACCATGCCCCTGACCATTTCAATGGATGGCGAGCTGAACAGGATGTTAGGGCTCAAGCCGCGTTCCTCGAAAATACTCACGAAGTAAGTGCGGCTCGGTTGCACATCGAGCAGCACCATGGGCTCGAGCACTAGATCGTTAAGCGACACCTTGGCCTGATGGGCGAAACGGTGCCCCTCAGGCAGCAGCGCATACGGTTGTTGCGCGTCCATCAAAGGCAAGGTGTCGATGGTACTGTCCAGGTCGTGCTCGTAGAGGATCGCCAGATCAATGCCGCCGGATGTCAGCCCCTGCACCAGTTCCTGCTGCTCGCCATCGCGTATGCGGATTTGCACGCCTGGCCAGCGATCACGAAAGCCTGCGATCAGTCGCGGCAAATAAAGTGGCGCGACGGTTTCAAAACACCCGATATCGATCTGTCCGGCCACCACATCGTTGTCGGCCAGGGCGTTCTGTTCGAACTCGCGAGCCACTCGCAACAGCTCCAGCGCTTTGTTGTAAAACCGTGCGCCACTGGGCGTCAACGACACCCCCTGAGCGTGGTGGCGGATGAACAGCTGTACGGCGAAATTTTCCTCCAGGTGCTTGATCGCCGTCGAAATAGAAGGCTGCGCGACGTACAGCTTGCGAGACGCCTCCGCAACGCTGCCGCACTCGACGGTGGTAATGAAATATTTGAGCTGTCGCAAGTTGTAAGCAGCCATTTTTTCCTCATCCAGGACCTGCACCATGGCCCAAAGTGGAGCAGCGATGCCACGCAGATATCTTCCATGCGCGTGCGATCCGGGCCATAGCAAATTCCACACCGGGTGACCGAGTTTGCCGCCGTAAGGCCGCGTTAGACGCCCGGCTTTAGGATTCGCGAGCGTAGCGGTCCGAACGTGCTGACATGAAGAGCGCCGGTCGTGCACAGAAAGGTAGCACGGCGCACCGGAAACGCTCGGCGCTGAGCATCATTTTCATAGGCTCAAGGTACATTTTTAATAGTTTCTTTATCCCACCTGCTCGGCCAACATCCGATTCACATCACTCGCCGTGCACACACGCCGACGTCGTTGGTATTCGGACTGCACAGCACTCGCTGCAACGCCTTATCGAGGAACCTTCATGACACAGTTGATCATTCCCACACCCTTGGCCGAACTCACTGCGGCGCTCCAGGCGAATTGTGATCTGGATTTCGTGAATGCCCGGGCCATGCCACCAGAGGTCTATACCTCGCAGCAGTTTCTGGAGCTTGAACAGCAGCAGCTGTTTCGCACCCAGTGGCTGTGTGTTGGCCGTGTCAGCCGGCTGCAAAATGTCGGCGATTACCTGACATGCGACCTTGCCGGGCAGCCAGTGGTGGTGCTGCGCGATGACCAAGAGCAGATCCGCGCGTTTTCCAACGTTTGCCTGCACCGCATGTCGGTGCTGCTGCAAGGCAGCGGCAACGTCCGCTCAATCGTCTGCCCTTATCACGCGTGGGGCTACGACCTCCAGGGGCAGCTGCGCGGTGCGGCCCAGATGGATCGCCAGTCCGGCTTTTGCAAAAGCGACTACCAATTGCCCAGCGTGCGCTGCGAGGTCTGGCAAGGCTGGGTCTATGTGACTCTGGATGATCAGCTGCCACCGCTGGCCGAGCACCTGAACGAGCTGGACGATCTTGTCGGGCATTACCGCATGGAGGACTACGTCGAGACCTTCCAGGAGGAGCACATCTGGGACAGTAACTGGAAGATCCTGGCTGAGAACTTCATGGAAAGTTATCACCTGCCGATGCTGCACCGAGCGACTGTCGGGCCGCACTCCAAGCTCAACGAAATGGAATGCCCGCCGGGCCATGCGGCGTTCAATTATCACTGGATCACTAAGGAAGCATCGCTGGCGATTGGCAATGCGCATCCGGATAACCAGCACCTGGAAGGCCACTGGCGCAAGACCACGGCGCTGCTGAGCATTTATCCCAGTCACCTGATCACGCTGACCCCAGGTTATTTCTGGTACCTGATCTTGCAGCCACACGGTGTCAATCAAGTGCATATCCGTTTCGGCGGCGGGTTGTCGCCGGAATTCATGAATGACCCCAAGGCCGCCGAGTACCTGAGCAGCCTCAAGACCTTGCTCGATGAGGTCAATGCCGAAGACCGTCAAGGCGTGGAGGCGGTGATGCGAGGTGTACGGGCCCCGCTGGCCAAAGGTGGTCATTTGAGCCATCTGGAACGGCCCAACTATGACTTCGCCTGTTACATCGCAAAACGAGTGAACCAGCAATGAACGCTCTCCTGACCAGGAAGGCCGAAGCCGCTCTAACCGAGCCCTTCATCAGCTTCAACGATGTCAGTAAGTCTTACGACGGCAAGGACTACGTGGTCTTCGGTTTGGACCTGACCATCGCCAAGGGCGAGTTCGTCTCGTTGCTCGGGCCTTCTGGCTCGGGCAAGACCACCACCTTAATGATGCTGGCGGGGTTCGAAACTCCGAGCAATGGCGAAATCCGCATGGCCGGACAGCGTCTGGACGACCGCCCGCCTTATGAGCGCGACATCGGTATGGTGTTTCAGAACTACGCCTTGTTCCCCCATATGAGCATCGCCGACAACGTCGGATTCCCGTTGTCGGTGCGCAAGATTGACCGTGCCCAGATCAAAATCCGGGTCAAGCGGGCGCTGGAAATGGTCGAACTGTCGCACATCGGCAGCCGGCGTCCGGCGCAATTGTCCGGCGGTCAGCAACAGCGGGTTGCCCTAGCCCGTGCGCTGGTCTTCGAGCCGCGGCTGATCTTGATGGACGAACCGCTGGGCGCCTTGGACAAACGCCTGCGCGAACACATGCAGTACGAAATCATGCGCCTGCATCGAGAGTTGGGCCTGACCACCGTTTACGTCACCCATGATCAGGCCGAAGCCCTGACCATGTCCGATCGGGTGGCGGTGTTCTTCGATGGCCGCATTCAACAGATCGCCCGTCCCCATGAGCTGTACGAAAACCCGGATAACGCCTTTGTCGCCAATTTCGTCGGGGAAAACAACGGGCTTGCCGGGCAAGTCACCGCGATGGACCAACAGCTGGCAACCCTGACCCTATCGAACGGCGCGCAGGTTCGCGGCCGCATCACACAGAACCTCAGCCTGGACACCACTGGCATGTTGTTCCTGCGCCCCGAACAGGTCAGCGTCGCCCAGGGCGACGACAATCTGGGCAACCGGGTGCGCGGGTTGATACAGGAGATCATCTACTGCGGCGATCATCACCGGGTGCATCTGCGCCTAGCCGAATCCGAGCTGCTGGTGTGCAAATTACCCAACAGCGGGGGTCATCGCCTGCCTGCCGCTGGCAGCGTCGTCGACCTGACTTGGCGGATAAACGATTGCAAGGTTCTGGCTCCGTTCGCACGGGCCTCGTCCTGACTCACCGTTGCGCTAACCTCGACCTGATAAAAAGGACTGATAATGCACATCAAGCCCAAAGCCAATCTCCTCGCCGGTACTTGCGTACTTGCTGCCCTGCTGGCCGCAGGTCCCCTGCAGGCAGCCACCAAGCTGTCAGTAGTGACGTTCGGCGGCGCGTTCGAAACCGCCATCCAGGCGGCTTACTTCAAACCCTTTACCCAGGCCACCGGGATAGGGTTCAACCTTGAAGCCTACGACGGCGGGCTGGCCAAGCTGGCGGCCATGGTTCAGGCCAACAACACCACCTGGGATCTGATCGACCTGGAATCCAACGATGCCATCGCCGGGTGTGACGAAGGCCTGCTGACCAAAATCGACAAAGCCAGCCTTGGCGACACCAGCGACTTCATCCCGGGTTCGATCAGTGACTGCGCCGTCGCCAGCATGGTCT
>DQGF01000490.1:11141-18046 GCA_003525045.1 Pseudomonas sp.
CGCCGTCGCCAGCATGGTCTGGTCGACCATCTTCGCTTACGACAAAGCCAAGCTCGCCACCGCGCCAAGTAGCATCGGCGACTTCTTCGATACACAGAAAATCCCTGGCAAACGCGGCTTGCGCAAGAACCCCAAGGGCACGTTGGAATGGGCGTTGCTGGCCGACGGGGTGAGCAAGGAGCAGGTTTATCAAGTGCTGAGCACACCGGCCGGCCTGGATCGTGCCTTCAAAAAACTGGACAGCATTAAGAAGGACATCATCTGGTGGGAGTCCGGTGCCCAGGCACCGCAGCTACTGGCTGACGGCGCTGTGGTCATGACCCAGGCTTACAACGGCCGCATCCAGGATGCCGTGCAAAAAGACGCCAAGTCTTTCGCTATTGTCTGGGATGGACAAGTTTATGACTTCGAATGGTGGGGCATTCCAAAAGGCTCGAAAAATGCCAAGGCCGCTGCTGATTTCATCGCCTTCGCGTCTAAGCCTGAAGTGACCTCTCAACTGTCACGCTACATCGCCTACGCACCGCCACGTACCAAGGCGCTGCCGCTGATCGATGCCCAGATCCTCAAGGACTTGCCGACTGCTACCGCCAACTTCAATAACGCAGTGCAGATCGACCCGAGCTTCTGGACTGACAACTTCGACGCGATCAACAAGCGCTTCCAAGTCTGGCTGACCCAGGCCTGAGACCGGTGAAGGTCGCTGCCCCTGGGGTGGCGACCTGATAATTGCATTCGCAATACATTGGAGTGACTCATGAATGTGACGATATCCGCGTCTGTCGGCGGCTCAAGCTGCGCCGATGAGCAGGGCAAGGCCGAACAAGCCCGGTCTTATCGCCAGGCGCAACGCCGTGAATCGCGCAAGGCCCTGCTGCTGGCCGCGCCGTTACTGCTGTTTTTACTGATCACTTTCATAACGCCCATCGGCATCCTGCTGATGCGCAGCGTGCAAAACCCGGAAGTTCCGGGCGCGCTACCCAACTTGACCCGGGCTTTACAGCAATGGGACGAAGCGGGCACGCCTGGCACTGACACTTACGCTGTGCTGGCCCACGAGCTGGTGCAGGCCAGCGACAAAGACGAGCTCGGCACTGTCGCCCGGCGCTTGAATTTCTATAACCCGCAGATGCGCAGCCTGCTGCTGAAAACGGCCCGCCATTTAAACAACAAGGATTCGCAGGACTGGCGGGCGACCCTGCTAGGCATTGATGCGCGCTGGGGCGACCAGGAAACCTGGCGCCTGCTCAAACGTGCCGCGCATTCGCCGACGCCCGATTACCTGCTCAGTGCTGTCGACAGCAAGGTCGATAGCAGCGGCGATGTCGTCAGCCTGCCGGTCGAGGAATCGGTTTATCTGACGGCTTTTTCCCGCACTGTCTGGATCAGTGCCAGCGTTACCCTGATCTGCCTCCTGCTCGCCTACCCGGTGGCCTGGCTGCTGGCCAATCTGCCCGCGCGGCAAAGCAATCGTCTGATGCTGTTGGTAATCGTGCCGTTCTGGACGTCATTGCTGGTGCGCACCACCGCTTGGTACGTGCTGCTGCAACCCAACGGCGTGGTCAATAATCTGCTCAGCGGCCTGGGCCTGGTCAGTCAGCCGCTGCACCTGATGTTCAACCGCACCGGGGTGTTGATTGGCATGACCCATATCATGTTGCCGTTCATGATCCTGGCCATTTACTCGGTGATGAAAGGCATTTCCCCGGTGTACCTGCGGGCGGCTCAATCGCTAGGCGCCAGACCACTGTCCGCTTTCGTGCGCATTTATGTGCCGCAAACCTTGGCAGGCGTTGGGGCCGGTTGTTTTCTGGTGTTCGTCCTGTCTCTTGGTTACTACATCACGCCTGCTTTGTTGGGCGGGGCAGGTGACGAAATGATCAGCCAGTTGATTTCCGTGCAGACCAACCAGCAACTGAACTGGGGGTTGGCGGGGGCGCTGTCGGCTTATCTGGTGATCTTCACCGGCATTTTTTACTTCATATTCAACCGTCTGGTAGGCATCGATCGCCTGCGCTTCGGCTAATCGGAGAAGACCATGAAACCTCATTACTGGTCACGTCTTGAACGTTGGAGCGCACGCTGGGTCCGCTGGCACACAGCGCTGGTGCTGTTTTTTCTGGTGGCGCCGATCCTGATCATCATGCCGCTGTCATTCAACTCCAGCTCGTATTTTTCCTACCCCATGACCGGCCTGTCGCTGCGCTGGTATGAAGCTGCGCTGGGCGATGCGCAATGGCAGCGGGCATTGCTCAATAGCCTGGGGATCGGTTTCGCCTCGACGCTGCTGGCGACCCTGCTCGGAACGTTGGCGGCAATGGGCTTGAGCCGGCCCGATTTTCCCTGGCGCGGGCTGATCATGCCGTTGCTGATCTCGCCAATGATCATCCCGATCGTGGTGGTCGCGGCGGGCTTTTATTACATCTTTGCGCCCTTGGGCCTGGTGAATTCCTACCTGGGTGTGATCCTGGCCCATACCGTTCTCGGCACACCGTTTGTGGTGATCACCGTCTGCGCGGCCCTGCAATCGTTCGACCACAACATGACCCGCGCCGCCCGCGGCCTGGGGGCTAAACCGTGGGTGTGCTTTCGACGGGTGACCCTGCCGCTGATCACGCCGGGCGTTGCCACCGGCGCGGTGTTTGCCTTTGCCACCTCGTTTGATGAAGTGATCGTGGTGCTGTTCATTGGCGGTACGGAACAGCGCACCGTGCCGCGACAGATGTGGAATGGCATCCGTGACCAGATCGACCCGTCGATCCTGGCAGTCGCGACCCTGTTGATCCTTTTTGTACTGGCGTTGTATGGCTGTGTGAACTGGCTGAGCAAGCGCAGCCAAGTCGCAGTGACGAATGACTAAATGACTGATCGCAACCCTGCTATTGACTGACCTGGACCTAGGAGCGAGCAATGAACAAGCAAATGCGTGAGGATTTTTCTCGAGACGGAGCAGTGGTGGTGCGTGGACTGTTCAAGGACTGGATCGAGCCGCTGCGTGAAGCAGTCGCTTATAACTTGGCGCATCCAGGCCCGTTCTTCAAGAATTACAGCCCGGACCAGCCCCAAGGCCGCTTTTTCGGGGATTACTGCAACTGGCCCAATAACCCCGGCTACCGGTCCTTTATTCAAGGCGGCCCCGGTGCGGCGCTCGCCCAGGATCTGATGGGTTCGCAGCGAGTAAGGATCTTTCATGAGCATGTGCTGATCAAGGAAGCGGGGAATAACAAGCCCACCCCTTGGCATCACGATGAGCCTTATTACTGTGTCACGGCCGAACAGACCGTCAGTATCTGGTTGCCGCTGGACCCCGTTGCCCGCAACTCAAGTGTCGAATTCGTCGCAGGGTCCCATCGCTGGGGCAAATTGTTCCGCCCACGAAAATTCACCGGGGTCGATTACGACCATACGACACCACACCTGGAAATCATGCCCGACATCGAGGCGAACCGCGCCGACTACCCGATTCTGGGCTGGGATCTGGAACCTGGGGATGCCATTGCCTTCGACTATCTGACGGTCCATGGTGCGCCGGGCAATGCGTCCAATGAACACTCGCGCCGGGTTATCTCCACTCGCTGGTTAGGCGACAACGCACATTATGTCGACAGGGGTGGCGAAACCTCACCGCCATACCCGCACCTCACCGGACGCTTGAAGACCGGCGATCCGTTACCCGACGATGAGTTTCCTTTTATCAAGTAAATGAGCAGGCCTTGGCCTGGCTACCGGGCAATGGGCCGACGCAGCCCATAAAGGCCTGCCCCAGCGTCAGGCCAGGGCGCTAGCCGCATCGACCTGGCTGCTCATCAAACAAACTGTCTAAGCGTGTCAGCCAATAGTCGCGGAGTGAAGCCGATGGAAAATCAGAGGAACATGATTGTTACGGACATGGCAGCGAGGTTACAGGGCATTGCTGCTCTTCCCGAGACCGAGGCTCAGTGCCTTCCTGGGAAATTCTACACTTGCCCAGACTTCTATCAGTTTGAGGTCGAGACCTTCCTTAAGAAGGAATGGCATTGCGTCGGTCGAGTCGATGAGGTGGCATCTCCTGGGGACTTTTTCACGACCTTTCTCTTCGAAGAGCCTCTCCTGATCAGCAGAGGTGACGATGGCGAGATCCGGACACTGTCCAATCTGTGTCGACACAGGGGCATGCTTCTGGCGGAGGGGCGAGGTACCACCCGGCGCTTCGTATGTTCCTACCACGCATGGAGCTATGCGCGGGACGGCCGATTGTCCAACGCGCCGCGGATGCAGGATAAAGGTGTCAACGCAGAGAACTGTAGCCTGCCGAGCTTTAGAACTGAGCTCTGGAACGGCTTTATATACGTCAATCTGGACGACAATGCCGCCCCGTTGAGCAGTCGGCTGCATAACTTGGAAGCACTTCTTGGCAATTACGATACGCAGCAAATGCGAATTGTCCACACCCAGGAGGAGATCTGGAACACGAACTGGAAGTGCCTCGTCGAAAACTTTATGGAGGCCTATCATCTGTCGGTCGTACACCCCGGCACACTGCATCCCTATACGCCGACAGGCCTCAGCCGCAAGTCGATGTCCGACGACTCCTTTACGAGTTACTGCGCCAACTATCCTGAATCCGCCGAAACGCGAGGAACAGGTGCCCCGGGGTTATCGGAGGATGAGCGCAGACGCTCAACGTTGTTTTGTCTTTTCCCCACCCAAATAGCAAGCCAGGCTGCCACCCTGCTGGTGTCGCTGTCCATCCAGCCTTTGGCCGTCGACAAGATAATGGTCCGGTGGACAATGTCGACCTACTCGAACGAACTGACTAGCGATGAATTAGAGGCCAGGCTCGCTTTGTGGAACGAGGTTAACCGCGAAGACCGGGAGAAGCTTGAGCGGATGCAGCGCGGGCTGTCATCGCGGCATGCACCCTCTGGGCCCCTGTCACCTGCAGATTTTGAAGGCACTATCTGGGACTTCTATCGATACCTCTCACGCAGCATCTCGCAACTCCAGACGCTCTAAGCCGATAAGTAGCAAACTTCTATTTCACAATATTCAACGAGTTATATTTTATGCCAAATGTAACGTGGAAATGTTTTGACGGAACAACTGTGTCCGCAGAAGTCGATAGCGGCGTAAGTTTGATGGAGGCCGCCCTCAACCTTAACGTTACCGGCGTTTTCGGAGATTGTGGTGGCGCTTTATCGTGCGCCACTTGCCATGTTGTAGTCGATGAAACCTGGCACGACAGAGTGCCACGCCCGACCGACATGGAGACAGAAATGCTGGACATGGTTCAAGGAGGCAGAAGCAGTCTCAGCCGCCTGAGTTGCCAGATCCGGGTGAGCGATGAATTGGACGGCATCGTCCTGCATGTGGGGTCGTAGTCATGATTAAAAACATCGTCATAGTCGGTGCGGGACAAGCAGCCGTGTCGTGCGCTGCGCGGCTGCGTGCTCTGTCGCCAGATTGCAGCATCACGCTAATCGGCGACGAACCCTACCTGCCCTATCAGCGTCCGCCGTTATCGAAGGCGTTTCTCACCGGTGATCTCTCGACCGAACGCCTCGCACTCCGGCCGCGAACTTGGTATGAAGCCCAGTCTATTGCCCTGAAGAGCGGAATGCAGGTCAATAGCATCGACAGGCATAAACGCGTCGTCATATTGGAAAGCGGGGAGCAACTCCCTTACGACAAACTCGTATTAACGACAGGCTCGCGCCCGCGCGCTCTGCCCGAGAGTTTGGCCCCCAACGTCAACCGCATCTATACATTGCGGGGGATAGATGATGCTCAAAGGCTCAAGGACGAGCTTCGTCCTGGCACCAAAGTGCTCGTGGTGGGAGGCGGTTATGTCGGCTTGGAGTTCGCCGCATCCGCAGCGAAGGCAGGCCTCGAGATAGTGATTGTCGAGGCCGCCGAACGCATTCTCGGCAGAGTGTCATCCGCGCAGACGGCCGACTATTTCCGTGAGCTCCACCGCAGTCACGGCGTCGAGATACTCGAGGGTGTGGCGGTGCTTTCGATCTGCGACAACGCTGGCACAACCCAGGTCTCGCTTTCAAATGGCAAACAGATTGACGTCGATTTTACGGTTGTGGGTATCGGGGCGATCGCAAATGACCAATTAGCAGTGGAGTGCGGCCTTGAGACACAACAAGGAATACTCATCAATGGAGCCTGCCAAACCAGCGACCCGCTGATTTTTGCGGCTGGCGATTGTGCAACCATGATCCGCGAAGCAGTCACCCGCCGGATCGAGTCAGTCCAGAACGCTATCGAACAAGGGGAAACAGCTGCTTATTCTTTGCTGGGGCTGGACATACCACCCGCAAGTACCCCGTGGTTCTGGTCGGATCAATACGATACAAAGCTTCAGATTGCGGGTATCAATGGCGGCTACGACCGCACAGTCGTCAAGGCTGGGACTCGGCCAGGGGCACAATCCGTCTGGTATTACGCCGGCGAGAAACTGATTGCCGTCGATGCCATCAATGACCCGGTAACTTACATGACTGTGCGACGTATGTTAGACACGCAAGCTATGAGTATTGTGTGACGCGCTGCGTGGTGGTGGCCGCTTTGGTTGCCATCTCGTTCTGCATTCTGGGTAATCTTGGTTATGCAATGGCAAGGGTGATCACCGCCAGTACTCGTCAGTAAGGCGTAGCACTGCACCTTGGAGCTGAAGCGCTGGCACCACATACATATCGCAGTATCACGAATGTCCAATATGCGTCGAGTACTGCCTTTGGCGTCAGGCCGTAATCGGCCAGATGGACGCTCATTGCGGACAAGAATGGACGCGACATCTCGCTCTTAACTTCAGGAAGCGCGGGCCAGCGGACGAGTTTGTCTTCATTTGAGGGTATCTCCACGTAAAGTGTGCATTTTCGTGGCCCACACATCCCCCTGTGGGAGCGGCGGTGCGG
>DQGF01000490.1:18215-18371 GCA_003525045.1 Pseudomonas sp.
CTCATTGCGGACAAGAATGGACGGTACCGCAACCTTACATCTTGAAGTCAAAGCGCTGAGTACTCTCAATGCCGATCAGTGCTTTCTCCGTCGTCACATAAAGCTCACGTACATGCCCAACCAAAAACGTCCAGAACGCTGGTTCATTAACAGTTT
>DQGF01000129.1:0-807 GCA_003525045.1 Pseudomonas sp.
TCCGTAGTCGTCAAGCCAAGCAGGCTTGTGCGCTCCTGCGTTTCAAGCGCCTTCAGCAGGGCGGGATAAAACTGTCCTTTATCTAACAGGTCCTCGGCGATTTTTATTTGCCGGGAGGCCGAAGCGGGTCCGTAACGCCTGACTTCACCGCCGACAACATCGGTAATACTCACGCTCGCGTTCTTAGGCCATTGGCCAACGGATGTCAGCAGATGCAACTGCAGGTCGGCGTCAGCCTGCGGCGCAGTTGACGGCATGAGCATCTGTTCAATGAAGCGGCTTACAGCCTTGTCCGCGCGAAAGCGCCGAACGGTGTCGACCAGCGTCGCCATAGGTTTGCTACGGTCCAGATAGAGCTGCCGCAATTGCTGTGCGTCGATGCCGCTGGCGGCGAGAATCTGTGCCCCTTCAATGTCCGAAAAATCCTCCTCGCGATAGCCAAGGCGCCGAAACAACGTGAGCAGATTCCATTTCTGCGGCAGTTCGGAATCGTGTCGCCACGCACCTGCGCCGTTTGTTTCCAACACCGGTGAATAGCGTTCAGGCGTGACAGGATGTTCGATCTCCCACAAGTCAGTGCCTTGTATTGGACGCATCGCAAAAGTATCCGTACCTGTTCGCAAATATTGACGCTCTCGCCACGTTACGAGCCCTTGTTCATCTACGGGGAGCCTGCGCGGCACGGGTGAAGTCTGCCGATAGGCCTTTAGATCCGGTTTCCATAACCGCAAGGAACCGGTTCCAACCGGGACGGATCTCAAGCGTCCAATAAAGCTCGAAGAGTTGACCGCCTTGAAGCCTTTGCCC
>DQGF01000129.1:1082-6708 GCA_003525045.1 Pseudomonas sp.
TTTTTTTTTTTTTTTTTTATCTCCCCCCCCCCCCCCCCCCCCCCTTTTCCCCCCCCCCCCCCCCCCCCCAGCCGTTGCCGTCATCAGAATCAGGTTTTCGATGACGTCGAATAGATAGTCCGTGGCTTGCTCCTGCTCACCCTCGGACCAACTGTCGATGCCTTCGTAAATTTGCGCCAGTAACTGAAGCCCCGCGACCGCAAACATCACCTCGCCCACGACCGGAACGAATGAGGAGAAAAACAGCAACGTATTGAGGCCGATAGTTTTATAGGCCTCCAGCCGGTCCAGGCGGGTTTTTTCGTCCTCGTCATCCGTTGGCACCACCAGCAATCGCGCATCAGCGATGACGTGTGCTGAACGTTGGTGAAACATCGCCGTGAACACATCGTCTTTCAGATCGAACCCGTCGACCGATACGTAGAGACTGTCTTGAGGAAGTGGCGACGACGTATTGGGAGACAACAGCCGGGCATCCAGTTCCGTGAGAAAACCGGGGCGGTCACTCAGCAAGATGAAACGCATGAAAAACTTGCGAAAATCGGCATTTCTCAGACGTTTACTCAGTTCCGTTTCAAAATATTTAAACGACGCATATTCCTTTAGAGGGTGCAGCGGATCCCCCGGCAGGTAAACCACGCATCGGCAATCGTCGTCGGCATGTTCACTGACAGGGCCAACAAACATCACACCCTGCAGCTTTACTTTAAGTAGCTCCAGCCCTTGATAACCTGGCGTGTTATTACCCAGCTTAATCGATGAAGCGGAATCTTTGACCGATTTCAGCATATTATAAACATCAGCGCTAATATGCTTTTTCATGAAGGCTATATGCATGTCAACTTCAAACTGATCTTTTGCGAACGCAACATATTTCTCACGCAGCTGCTGAGCGTCAAACAACGCCTTGATGTGATTCTGATACTGCTTACCCAAGTCCAGCGTTCGACAAAGTTGCGCAAACTCATGGGGCTTGATCGACAGGATTTTATTGGACCGGCCGTCGATGCGCGCGGGAACATAAATCAATGAATTGTCGTTATAGTTACCTGGCTCGGTCTCGCTGGATTCAAAGTTCTCGCACGCTGCCATCAACAGATCCCGGTCAATCGGCGTGACGAGCTTTTTCCTCAACCCTAGCAGGCTTGACGTTGAGCGAACATGTTGAAATATCACGCCTTCTATACTTAACGATCTGCGTAATTGGTCTGACATGGCTTTTGCCAGCAAAGGCCCGCAAAATTTTTCAGGTGATTTCAACTCGTTTAATGCCGTCGCCACCGCGGTTCTAGTCCGATAACTTGCCAACAGACTTTTACGCAGGGCGCCACGGACATCAGCGGGAGACTCAAGCACCCAGGAAGGTGCTTGTTGTTTAACAAGAGAGAAGAAAATGCCTTGTTGTTCTGGCGTCATGGCCGCCAGTGAAGTGTGAGTGGTTTCTACAGACATATTGAACAACCTTAGAACTGATAAGAATAATCAGACTAACGTTGAACTGTTTTTTTAAAAATGCCGATTAATCGATGAACAAGCAGACTATAGAAACCAGATTACAAAACTATAAACTAACTATGTACCGCACCGGGATCGATTCAAGATGAAGAGCGCTTGTCACCGAACACCAGCGACAAGGCCCTTCTCGAAGGTTTTTTACCAGAAACGTTGCTGGGTCAACCGGCTCCACCAGGTCAGCAAGACGCGGTCCACCGAACCGCTGGCCGCCATGCCGATGCGTTCCTGCAGGCTCTTACGTTCGGCGTAATGCAGGTGATAAAGCTCGGATTTTTTCGCCCGTTCGGCGAGGTATTCATCGCTGGTCTTGAGCTCGTCTACCAGTTGCTTGTCCATCGCCGCGATGCCCAGCCAGATTTCACCGGTGGCGACCTCGTCGATGTCCAGTTGCGGGCGATAGCGCGAAACAAAGTTCTTGAACAGCTGATGGGTAATGTCCAGGTCTTCCTGAAACTTCTCCCGACCCTTCTCGGTGTTTTCGCCGAACACGGTCAGGGTGCGTTTGTATTCGCCGGCGGTCAGGACCTCGAAGTCGATGTCGTGTTTTTTCAGCAGGCGGTTGACGTTCGGCAGCTGCGCCACCACGCCGATCGAACCGAGGATCGCGAACGGTGCACTGATGATCTTCTCGCCGATGCACGCCATCATGTAACCGCCGCTGGCGGCCACCTTGTCGATGCACACGGTCAACGGCACACCCGCGTCGCGGATGCGTGCCAGTTGCGAGGACGCCAGGCCATAGCTATGCACCATGCCACCGCCGCTTTCCAGACGCAGCACCACTTCATCCTTGGGCGTGGCGAGGGTCAGCAACGCGGTGATTTCGTGGCGCAGGCTTTCCGTGGCCGAGGCCTTGATGTCGCCGTCGAAATCCAGCACGAACACCCGGGGTTTGGCCTCGGGTTTCTTCTTTTGCTTTTTCTCGGATTTGGCTTCGACCTTGCGCAGGGCCTTGAGCTGGTCTTTGTCGAGCAAGGTTTGCTCCAGGCGCTCGCGCAACCCCTTGTAAAAATCATTGAGCTTACTGACCTGCAACTGGCCGGCGGTTTTGCGTCGACCTTTGCTGCGCAATGCCGCAAAACTGGCCAGGACCACCAGAATGGCGATCACCAGTGTCACGGTCTTGGCCAGGAAAATTGCGTACTCGGCAAAAAACTCCACAATGACTCCTTCAATACGATGCGCTGCATAAACGCGCGCGCGATACGCTCAGCATACCCATGCGCCGGCCCGCCGACCAGCCTAACGGGCCTGTAACGGGCATTTCAAACAAGCGTATGTTTTTTCATTGACAGCTCACCGCCATCCTCATAACCTCGCCGAACCTTCAACGTACCGGGATGACGCGGACGTGGGCAGTATCTATTTGATTCGACATGGCCAGGCCTCCTTTGGTGCAGACGACTATGACGTCCTGTCGCCGACCGGTATTCGCCAGGCAGAAGTCCTCGGCCAGCACCTGGCCGAGCTGGGCATCAGCTTCGATCGTTGCCTCTCGGGCGACCTGCGGCGTCAACAACACACGGCCAACAGCGCCCTGGAACAGTTCACCGCGGTGGGCCTGCCGGTGCCGATCCTGGAAACCGATTGCGCCTTCAACGAATTCGACGCTGACGCGGTGATCCGCGCGCTGCTGCCGGCCATGCTGGAAGACGAACCCGAAGCGCTGGACATTCTGCGCAATGCCGCGCAAAACCGCGCCGAGTTCCAGCGCATCTTCGCGCTGATCATCGAGCGCTGGCTGGCCGGGACCTATGACACACCCGGCCTGGAAAGCTGGCTGGGGTTTGTCGAACGGGTGCAAGCCGGTCTGCAACGTATCCTCGATCAGGCCGACAACACCCAGAAAATCGCCGTGTTCACCTCTGGCGGCACCATCACTGCCCTGCTCCACCTCATTACGCAAATGCCGGCCAGGCAGGCATTCGAACTGAACTGGCAAATCGTCAACACCTCGCTCAACCTGCTGAAGTTCCGTGGTCGCGAGGTGGCGCTGTCTTCTTTCAACAGTCATGCGCACCTGCTGCTGTTGAAAGCCCCGGAACTCATCACGTTTCGCTGAGTCCGGATTATTGTGACCCAGGCTGTAATCACCCAAATAAGGATCAAACCATGACCTCCGTAGCTGATGCCGTACAAGCAATGAAAGCCAAGTTCAACCCAGCCGCTGCTGCCGGTCTGGACCTGGTATTCGGTTTCCGCATCGACGACACCAAGAACTTTTCGCTGATCGTCAAGGACAGCACCTGCGAGCTCAAGGAAGGCGAGAACCCGGACGCCCAGGTGACCCTGGTGATGGACGGCGCAACCCTGGAAGGCATCGTCAGCGGCGAAACCGACGGCATGCAAGCGTTCATGGGCGGCAAACTGCGCGCTGAAGGCGACATGATGCTGGCCATGAAACTGTCCGAGCTGTTCCCGGCCTAAGCGTGTCGTCCCCCGCCCTTCGGGGGCACCCCTGGCTGCAAACGAATCCCGCCCCTCGTGGCGGGATTCGTCGTTTTCCGCCAGTGGAAAACCGCTACCTGCGGATTTGCGGTCTATATTCCTTCTGGCCGCATGCGTCAGACATCGGCTGTTTGCCCTCGCTTTTTTATGAAGAGCCTTTGCGCGGAGCATTGCCATGAGCCCACCTGACAACCACGACGGTTTCCACCGCCGACGCGTACTGCAAGGCCTTTCGACAGGCGCCGTCGGTGCCTGGATCAGCCCACTGCCAGCAGGGAGTAAAACCATGCCCGATGCCCCGGCCGACCTCATTTTGTACAACGGACGCCTGCACACCGTCGATCGCAAGAAACCCCAGGCCAGCGCCGTCGCGATCAAGGACGGTCGCTTCGTGGTGGTTGGCAGCGATGCCCAGGCCATGGCCCTGCAAGGCCCCGGCACGCAAATTATCGACCTGCACGGTCGCACGGTGATTCCCGGCCTCAACGACTCGCACCTGCACTTGATCCGCGGCGGTTTGAACTACAACCTCGAACTGCGCTGGGAAGGCGTGCCGTCACTGGTGGATGCGTTGCGCATGCTCAAGGACCAGGCGGACCGCACGTCGACACCACAATGGGTGCGCGTGGTCGGTGGCTGGAACGAGTTCCAGTTCGCCGAAAAGCGCCTGCCAACCATCGATGAACTGAACAAGGCGGCGCCGGACACACCGGTGTTCGTACTGCACCTCTACGACCGCGCCCTGCTCAACCGCGCCGCGTTGAAAGTGGTGGGCTACACCCGTGACACGCCGAATCCACCGGGTGGTGAAATCCAGCGCGACACCCATGGCGATCCGACCGGCATGCTGATCGCCCGTCCCAACGCGATGATTCTCTACTCGACCCTGGCCAAGGGGCCGAAGTTGCCGCTGGAATACCAGGTCAACTCGACCCGCCAGTTCATGCGTGAACTCAATCGCCTGGGGGTGACCAGCGCCATCGATGCCGGCGGCGGTTATCAGAATTACCCGGACGACTATCAGGTCATTCAGCAACTGGCCAACGACCAACAGCTCACGGTGCGCATCGCCTACAACTTGTTCACGCAGAAACCCAAGGAAGAGCTGACCGACTTCAAGAACTGGACCAACACCTCCCACTACGGCCAGGGCGACGACTTCCTGCGCCACAACGGTGCCGGGGAAATGCTGGTGTTCTCGGCGGCGGATTTCGAAGACTTCCTCGAACCACGTCCCGACCTGCCACACACCATGGAGCAGGAACTGGAACCGGTGGTCCGGCATCTGGTGGAGCAACGCTGGCCATTCCGCCTGCACGCCACGTACAACGAATCCATCAGCCGCATGCTCGACGTGTTCGAGAGGGTCAATCGCGACATCCCGTTCGACGGCTTGCCGTGGTTTTTCGATCACGCTGAAACCATTACCCCGCAGAACATCGAGCGCGTCAAAGCCCTGGGTGGCGGCATCGCCATCCAGGATCGCATGGCGTTTCAGGGTGAATACTTCGTCGAGCGCTACGGCGCCAAGGCCGCCGAACACACACCGCCCATTGCGCGCATGCTCGCTGAAGGCCTCCCGGTGGGCGCCGGCACGGACGCCACCCGGGTGTCCAGCTACAACCCCTGGACCTCGCTCTACTGGCTGGTCAGCGGCCGCACC
>DQGF01000129.1:7008-7574 GCA_003525045.1 Pseudomonas sp.
GCCGCACCGTCGGTGGATTGGAGCTGTACCCGCAAGGCTTGAGCCGCGACACCGCGTTGGAACTCTTCACCCACGGCAGCGCCTGGTTCTCCTCCGAACAAGGCAAGAAAGGCCAGATCAAGGTCGGGCAACTGGCGGACCTGATTGCGCTGTCGGCGGACTATTTCCACATCGAAGACGAAGCGGTCAAATGGATCGAGTCGGTGCTGACCATCGTCGACGGCAAGATTGTCTATGGCAGCGTCGAGTTCGAAAAACTCGGGCCGCCTCCGCTGCCGGTTATGCCTGAGTGGTCACCCGTCGCCAAAGTACCTGGCCATTGGAAGCCCTTGGCGCCGCTGACGGCACGGGTTCACCAATGTGTGGGGGCTTGCGCGGTGCATGCCCATAGCCATGAGCGGGCGCGGTTGTCGTCGGCACCGGTCAGCGATTTCGCCGGGTTTTGGGGGGCTTTTGGCTGTTCTTGTTTTGCGTTTTGAAGGCAGAATCGAAGTGGAAATCTTGTAGGAGCCAGCGGTGCGGCGATCCGACTTGCCGGCGAAGGCGCACTTAAAGACGCCTTCGCC
>DQGF01000033.1:0-445 GCA_003525045.1 Pseudomonas sp.
TTCGGCGTGACGCACCCCCGGCACCATCAAGCCGATGTCGGCTTGGGTGGCGATGCCCACGTGCACCGCGCCGAGGCGGGTGATGACCTGGGCTTCATCGTCATAACGGGCGTTGATCTGCGGGAAGTCGCGCAGGGCCACGACCAGGGCGCGGACCAGGAATGGCAGCAAGGTCAGCTTGCCGCGGGTCGCGCCGTGTTTTTCGTTCAGGTGAGCGCGCAGCTCCTCGACAGCGGTGACGTCAATTTCTTCGACATAGCTGAAGTGGGCGGCGCGCTGAGTGGCGTCCTGCATGCGCTGGGCGATCTTGCGACGCATGCCGATCACCGGGATCTGCTCTTCGTCGTTGCGCTGGGCGTAAGCGGCAGCCGCCGACGACTGTGGTTGCTGACCTTGGGCCAGATAGGCCTCGAGGTCTTCGTGCAACACGCGGCCGGCAGGGCCG
>DQGF01000033.1:733-13111 GCA_003525045.1 Pseudomonas sp.
AGACCGGCAGGGCCGGTGCCACGCACCAGGCGCAGTTGAATGCCGAGGTCCAGCGCATGTTTGCGCACGGCCGGGGAGGCCAGCGGGCGCTCGTTGGCCTCGCGAGCAACCATCGGGCCCTCGCACACAGCAGCCGGACGTGGGGCCGCAACCGGTTTGCTCGCAACGACGGTTTCAGCTTTCGGGGCTGCAACCGGCGCTTGTTTAACGGCAGCGGCCGCCGGCTGAGCCGACTCTTTAACGTTGCCCGCGCCTTCGACTTCAATGCTGATCAGGATGCTGCCGACCGCCATGACTTCGCCCGGCACGCCACCGAGGGCGATGACTTTGCCGTGCACCGGCGAAGGGATATCGACCATCGCCTTGTCGGTCATCACGTCCGCCAGCACCTGATCTTCGACGACCATGTCGCCGACCTTGACGTGCCAAACCGACAATTCAACTTCTGCAATGCCTTCGCCAATGTCCGGCATTTTAATAACGTGCGTGCCCATTCAGACCTCCATGACCCGTTTCAAAGCCGCGCCCACTCGGGACGGACCAGGGAAATACGCCCACTCTTGCGCATGCGGGTAAGGGGTGTCCCAACCGGTGACGCGCTCAATAGGCGCTTCCAGGTAGTGGAAGCAGTGCTCTTGCACCAGGGCGACCAATTCGGCGCCGAAACCGCAGGTGCGAGTCGCTTCGTGAACGATCACGCAGCGTCCGGTTTTCTTCACCGACTTGACGATGGTGTCCAGGTCCAGCGGCCACAAGCTGCGCAGGTCGATGACTTCAGCGTCGATCCCGGTTTCTTCAGCCGCGACTTGCGACACATAAACCGTGGTGCCGTAGGTCAGGATGGTCACTTCCTTGCCCGGACGGGTGATGGCGGCGACATCCAGCGGCACGGTGTAGTAACCGTCCGGCACTTGAGCAGCCGGGTGTTTCGACCACGGAGTCACCGGGCGATCGTGGTGACCGTCGAACGGGCCGTTGTACAGGCGTTTTGGCTCGAGGAAGATCACCGGGTCATCGTTTTCGATGGAGGCGATCAGCAAGCCTTTGGCGTCGTAAGGGTTGGACGGCATGACCGTGCGCAAACCGCAGACCTGGGTGAACATCGCTTCGATGCTCTGGCTGTGGGTCTGACCGCCGTAGATACCGCCGCCGCACGGCATGCGCAAGGTCATCGGCGCAGTGAACTCGCCGGCCGAGCGATAGCGCAGGCGGGCAGCTTCGGAAATGATCTGGTCCGATGCCGGGTACACATAGTCGGCGAACTGGATTTCGGCCACCGGCCGCAAACCGTAGGCACCCATGCCGACGGCGACGCCGACGATGCCGCTTTCGGAGATCGGCGCATCGAATACGCGGGAGGTGCCGTACTTGTTCTGCAAGCCTTCGGTACAACGGAACACGCCGCCGAAGTAGCCGACGTCCTGGCCGAAGACCACGACGTTGTCGTCACGCTCAAGCATCACATCCATGGCCGAGCGCAGGGCCTGGATCATGGTCATGGTGGTGGTGGTCATGGCGGTATCCAACTGAATGTTGCTGTTGTGATCGTTCATGTCAGATCCCCAACTCTTGACGCTGGCGCTTCAAGTGCTCCGGCATCTCTTTATAGACGTCTTCGAACATGGTCGCGGCGCTCGGAATCTGGCCACCGGCGAGGGTGCCGTACTGCTCGGCTTCTTTCTGCGCGGCGATCACTTCGGCTTCCAGTTCGGCGCTGACGGCGAGGTGTTCCTCTTCGGACCACTGGCCGATTTTCACCAGGTGCTGCTTGAGGCGCGCAATCGGGTCGCCCAACGGGAAGTAGCTCCAGTCGTCGGCAGGACGGTACTTGGACGGATCATCGGAGGTGGAGTGCGGGCCGGCGCGGTAGGTGACCCATTCGATCATGGTCGGCCCGAGGTTGCGCCGGGCGCGTTCGGCAGCCCAGGCCGAGGCGGCGTAGACCGCGACGAAATCGTTGCCGTCGACCCGCAGCGAGGCGATGCCGCAACCGACACCACGACCGGCAAACGTAGTGGCTTCACCACCGGCAATCGCCTGGAACGTGGAGATTGCCCACTGGTTATTGACCACGTTGAGGATCACCGGCGCACGGTAAACGTGGGCGAAGGTGAGGGCGGTGTGGAAGTCCGATTCTGCGGTGGCGCCGTCGCCGATCCAGGCCGACGCGATTTTGGTGTCGCCCTTGATCGCCGAGGCCATGCCCCAGCCCACACCTTGTACGAATTGGGTGGCGAGGTTGCCGGAAATGGTAAAGAAACCGGCGTCTTTGACCGAGTACATGATTGGCAGCTGGCGTCCCTTGAGCGGATCGCGCTCGTTGGACAGCAGTTGGCAGATCAGGTCCACCAGCGGCACTTCCCGCGCCATCAAAATGCTTTGCTGGCGGTAGGTGGGGAAGCACATGTCGTCGATGTTCAAGGCCAGGGCCTGGGCGCTGCCGATGGCTTCTTCGCCAAGGCTTTGCATGTAGAACGACATTTTTTTCTGACGCTGGGCGACCACCATGCGATTGTCGAAGATCCGCGTCTTGAGCATGGCGCGCATGCCTTTGCGCAGGATCTCCACCGACACGCCTTCAGCCCACTCGCCGAGGGCATTGCCCTGGTCGTCGAGCACGCGAATCAGGCCTTTGGCCAGGTCGGCGGTTTCGGCGGGTTCAATGTCGATTGGGGGTTTGCGCGCCAGGCCGGCGTCGGTCAGACGCAGGTAGGAGAAGTCGGTTTTGCAGCCTGGGCGGCCCGAAGGTTCGGGAACGTGCAGGCGCAGCGGTTCGTACGCTTGGTTCATGGCTTCTACGCTCGATCTTGTGAAATTCTTGTAGTGAGCTGACCGTCATTCGCCTGTAGGAGAAATCTTGTCCTACAACAATCATAGGCCGGGCCACGGAGAATATTTCTCTGTGTTTTGTTGCGCTTGAAGCCATTTGAGGATAAAAAATCTGCATAACCATAATAAACAGGTGTTTTTGTCTCATGCGTAAACTGGACCGTACCGATATAGGCATTCTCAACAGCCTTCAGGAGAACGCGCGGATCACCAACGCCGACCTCGCCCGCTCGGTCAACCTGTCGCCGACACCGTGTTTCAACCGGGTCAAGGCGATGGAAGAGTTGGGGCTGATTCGCGAACAGGTAACCCTGCTGGATGCCGATCTGCTTGGGTTGCACGTGAACGTGTTCATTCACGTCAGCCTGGAGAAACAGGTGGAAGAGGCATTGCAGCATTTTGAAGAAGCAATATCCGACCGCCCGGAAGTCATGGAGTGCTACCTGATGGCCGGCGACCCGGACTACCTGATCCGCGTGCTGGTGCCGACCATTCAGTCGCTGGAGCGCTTCATGATGGATTTTCTGACCAAGGTGCCGGGGGTGGCGAACATTCGCTCGAGCTTTGCGCTCAAGCAGGTGCGCTACAAGACGGCGCTGCCGTTGCCGGCGAATGGGTTGACGCTGGCCTGAGGGCAAGATCAAAAGATCGCAGCCTGCGGCAGCTCCAGGGTTGGGGTACATCCGCGCAATCACGGTTGCACTCGGTCAATGCAGGCGCTGGCGAAGCCTGCGATCTTTTGATCTTAAAGCTTGTTGATTGGAATCTTCAGGTACGTCACGCCATTGTCTTCCGCCGGCGGCAAGTTCCCCGCCCGCACATTCACCTGGATCGCCGGCAGCAGCAGCGTCGGCATACCCAGCCCGGCGTCACGGCGGTTGCGCATGGCGACGAAAGCGGCTTCATCGATGCCGTCGTGGACGTGGATATTGCTTTTGCGTTGCTCACCCACGGTCGTCACGCAGCGGGATTCGCGGCCTTCGGTGGGGTAATCGTGGCAGACGTAAAGGCTCACGCTGGCGGGGAAGGCCAGCAGTTTCTGGATCGAAGCGAACATCTGGCTCGCATTGCCACCGGGAAAGTCGCACCGCGCGGTGCCCACGTCCGGCATGAACAGCGTGTCGCCCACCAGAATCAGATTGCCGTCGATCAGGTAGGCCATGTCCGCCGGCGTGTGGCCGGGCACATGCAGGGCGGTGGCCTTGAGGTTGCCGATCATGAATGACTCGTCCGGTGCGAACAGGTGATCGAACTGCGAACCGTTGACTGAAAATTCGGGCTCAAGGTTGAACAGGGCTTTGAATACATCCTGAACCTTGCTGATGGACTGTCCAATCGCGATCTTGCCACCCAATTCCCGACGCAGGTATGGCGCGGCGGACAGATGATCGGCGTGGGCATGGGTTTCCAGCAGCCATTGCACCTGCAATTGATGTTCACGCACAAAGGCGATGATTTTATCCGGCTGGGTGGTCGCGGTGCGCCCGGCGGCCGGGTCGTAGTCGAGCACCGGATCGACGATCGCGCATTGACCGCCGTCGGCTTCGTAGATGACGTAGCTGTAGGTGGACGAGGCGGGGTCGAGGAAGGCTTCAATCAAGGCGGGCATGGTGGCTTTTTTCTTTGGGACAGGTAATGAGGGTAGTTTCATTTTCCCTGGGTTGACCAGCCCCGTCGTAATTCAATTAATGAAAAAAGCCGTATGGGCTCTATCCTGTCACTCAATCGATACCGGGCGTTCCCGGCTTTTTTTTCGCGGATCATGAGTGCTTTATGTTGCTGGCAGGTTTTTTTGGCATGGTCATGGGGCTGGTCCTTGGTTTGACCGGCGCCGGTGGCGGGATTCTTGCGGTGCCGGCCCTGGTGCTGGGGTTGGGTCTGACCATGACCCAGGCCGCACCGGTCGCGTTGTTTGCGGTGGGCAGTGCGGCGGCGGTCGGTGCCATCGATGGTTTGCGTCACGGATTGGTGCGCTATCGCGCGGCGCTGTTGATCGCCTTGTTGGGCGCGGTTTTTTCGCCAGTGGGCATTTTCTTCGCCCATCAGTTGCCGGAAAAGATCCTGATGATTCTGTTCAGCCTGCTGATGGTCATGGTCGCTTGGCGCATGCTGCGCCGTGAGCGTCAGGAACCGGGGCCGAGCGACCATGGCCACGCCAACTGGGGGCAGAAGAACTGCATGCTCGATCAGCAGACCGGGCGCTTTTCCTGGACCGCTAAATGCACCGCAACGCTGGCGGCACTCGGTGCGGTGACCGGGGTGGTCTCCGGACTGCTCGGGGTCGGCGGCGGTTTCCTGATCGTCCCGGCGTTCAAGCAACTGACCGACGTGCAGATGCGCGGGATCGTCGCAACGTCTTTGATGGTGATCAGCCTGATTTCCGCCATCGGCGTGATCGGCGCGTTTCACGCCGGGGTGCGAATCGACGGTTTGGGGATGGTGTTCATCGTCGCCAGCATCCTCGGCATGCTCATTGGCCGCAAGCTTTGCGCGCGCATACCGGCCCGGGCCTTGCAGATCGGCTTCGCCAGCACCTGTGTGGTGGTCGCCGCCTACATGCTGTTCAGAGCGGGCGCCTAGGGGTACCGGTTCCTGTGGACGCCAGTCGGTGCCACAGGCGTACACCCTAAGTGGCGAACCTTGCCAACTGCTGGTCTTACATCGAATTTGCCGCACACCATTCGCCACTCCAAAGCACCTGACATCCGCCTCCAAGGCAGCGTATGACGCCGCCGGTCCGCTTTCGATAATCGCCTCCGACATCAAGTCCCCCGTTGCGGAGCGCGCCATGCACAACAATAAGAACTTCAAGCATCGTTACTTGCCTGCCTTCCTCGCCAGCCTGTCGACCCTTGGTATGAGTGCCATGGCCGAGGCCGAGATCATGCTGTACGACAAGGACCAGACCACGTTTTCCACCGACGGCTACATCAACGCTTTCTACGTGAACAGCGATGTCGACCGTGCCGGCGAGCAGTACGATCGGCGGCAGTCGCGGGTCAAGATGGGCTTTCTGCCCAACTACCTGGGCTTCAACATGGGCAAGCAGGTCGATGACCTCAAGCTCGGCGCCCGTGCGTCCTTCTGGGTGACCATCAACGACAGCGAAACCAACGGCACCGACACCGCCATCGACGTGCGGCAGTTCTACGGCACCGTGGCCAACCCGGAATGGGGCGAAGTGCTGATCGGCAAGGACTTCGGCCTGTTTGCCCGTTCCAACATCCTGCTCGATGAATTGCTCGCCGGTTATGGCCAGGTCAGCGATACCCTGGGGTTGGTGGACGGTGGCGGGGTGTCGTTCGGCAACATCGGCACCGGTTATCCGTATCCGTTCCCGACGTCGCAGATCACCTACCGCACGCCGGTGATGGACGGGCTGCGGGTGGCGGTGGGGATCATGGACCCGGTGGACACCAACGACAGCAGTCCCCTGGGCAAGGCTTATCAAGAGAATCCGCGCACCGAAAGCGAGATCACCTATCAGTTCGACCTCGCCGGGGCGAAGATCTACAGCTGGGTCAACGGCAGCTACCAGACCTCGGACAACACCGATTCCAGCGTCGAATCGGTGACCTCCAAGGGCGTCGGCTACGGCGTGCAGGCAAAAATGGGCGGGTTGTCGCTGACAGGGTCCGGGTTCCAGGCCAAGGGCATCAATCCGTTCTTCACCAACAACGCCGGCGAACCCACCTTGCGCAATATCGACAGCGACGGTTACCTGTTGCAGGGCTCGTACAAGCTTGGGAAGAACCGACTGGCCTTGTCCTACGGCAAGACCAAGGACGACGGTAACGGTGTAGTCGGCAGCGGCGCGGACTACGAGACCCGCGGTGTTGCGCTGTTCCATGACGTCAACGACAACCTGAAGCTGGTGGCCGAGTACAACCAGTTCGAAATCAATGGCCATGACACCAGTGCGCAGAACGAAGACACCGACACCTTTGCGGTGGGGGCGGTGTTGACCTGGTAATCGCGGAATCGGCATCACGCAGAACCAATGTGGGAGCGAGCCTGCTCGCGAAAGCGGACTAACATTCAACATCTTCTCTGAATGTTAAGCCCCCTTCGCGAGCAGGCTCGCTCCCACAGGGGATTTGTGGTGCCTCGGATATCCCGAAGCTGCTCTCATCCCATCGAACCGCCAGACCGCTACCCAAGTAGCATACGTAGCAGCCCACAGCCTTCGTACACTCATCCCTCATACACACGCACCTGCGGGAGGCGACGATGCAGCAGGTCCTGAATGAAGGTGTGGTCAGTGCAATGTCCCAGGCCACCGATGCCCAGCAGGTCGCCCAGGAGCTGGCGCGGCAACTGTTGCACCCGCATCTGGGCTTCGTGCTGTTTTTCTGCTCCGCCGAGTACGACCTGCAGGCGCTGGGCCAGGCCTTGCAACAAAGCTTCGGTGGCATTCGCCTGGTAGGCTGCACCAGCGCCGGGGAAATCACACCCTTGGGCTACGGCCGCAATTGTGTGACGGCCGTAGGTTTCGATCATCGGCACTTTTCCATCGACGCCGAACTGATCGACGAAATGGAACGCTTCAGCCTGATCGACGCCCAGCAAATGGTCGAGCGCCTGGTCAGTGGTTGTCGCAGCAACACCCTGGCGCCGATCAAGGGCAACAGTTTTGCCTTGACCCTGCTCGATGGCTTGTCCAGCCGCGAAGAAATGGTCCTCGCCGCCTTGAGCGCGGCATTGGGCGATATCCCGCATTTCGGCGGTTCGGCCGGGGATGACAACTACCTGACCCACACCCACGTTTATTTCGGCGGCGAGTTTCACAGCGGCGCGGCGGTGGTGGTGCTGGTCAACACCTGGCTCGATTTCGAAGTCTTCACCACGCACCACATCCTGCCCCGGGCGGAGAAACTGGTGGTCACCGGCGCCGACAGCGCCTCGCGCCGGGTGTTCGAGCTCAACGCCGAACCCGCCGCCGAGGAGTACGCCCGGCACATCGGCGTGCCGGTGGCCGAACTCGATCACCGGGTCTTCGCCGCGCACCCGCTGGCGGTGCGGATCAACGATCAATATTACGTGCGGGCGATCCAACAGGTGCATCCGGACCTGAGCCTGAGTTTTTACTGCGCGGTGGAAAACGGCATCGTCCTCACGGTCATGACCCCGGGCCCGATGCTGCCCAATCTGCAAAGCCTGTTCGCGGGGTTGCAGGAGCGTCTCGGCGACCTGTTGCTGACCATCGGCTGCGACTGTTTTCTCAGGCGCCTGGAGCTGGAAGACGGCGGCAGTCTGGAGCAGATCGGCAGTTTTTTGCGTGACCAGCGGGTGATGGGTTTCAACTCCTACGGAGAACAGTTCAATGGTATGCACATCAACCAGACCTTCACCGGGGTTGCCATTGCCCGAGACCGCTCCCCTGGACGCCGCTGAGCTGCAGGCGCAGATCGCCACTCTGCGCCACGACAACCACAAGCTGCAGCGGATCAATAGTGCGCTGATCGAGCGCATCGAATCCGGCATCACTCGCGGCAACGACCCGTACGCGGCGTTCCAGCATTCGGTGGTGCTGGCTGAACAGGTGCGTGAACGCACCGACGCCTTGAACCAGGCCATGGCCGAACTCAAGTCGGGTAATCACCTGCTCAGCGAAGCGCGCCTGCGGGCGGAGACCGCGCATCAGCATTTGATCGATGCCATCGAGAGCATTTCCGATGCCTTCGTGCTGTTCGATGCCGATCAGCGGATCGTGCTGTTCAATAGCCGTTTCAAGGCGTTCTGGGGCAACAGCCGAGTGCGGATCAACGCCGGGATGCGCCTGGCCGAGGTCAAGCGGCTGATGAGCGCTACCGGGCTGTTCACCGAAGAGCCCCGCGGACATGCCGACGAAAACCTGCTCTATCGCCTGCAGGACGGCCGCTGGCTGCAAGTCAGCGAACGGCCGACCCAGGAAGGTGGGCGGGTGATCCTGTTCACTGACATTACCGACGTCAAACTCAGCGAAACCGTGCGCCGCGAGCAGGCGGTGGCGCAGAAGTCGCACTTGTTGCAGCGGGCGGTCGACAACCTGTCCCAAGGCGTGGCCATGGTCAACGCCGAGGGCATCCTTGAACTGTGGAACCGGCGCTTCCTTGAACTGAGTGGCTTGGCGCCAGTGGCCGCCCATCGACCGTTCGCCGACGTAATCGCCGACAGCGAGTTGGACCTGCTGACCCCGGCCAGTCGTGATGGCAACGGGCGGCCGGTGCTGGAATGCGAGCAGCGCCTCTATGATGGCCGGGTCCTGGAAATCCGCACCCATCCGTTGCCCACCGGTGGCTTCGTCAACACCTTTACCGACATCACCGAACGCTACCAGCATGCCGAAGCCCTCAGTGAAAGCGAGCGCTGGATTCGCCTGATCACTGATCATGTGCCGGCGTTGATCGCTTACCTCAATGCCGATCTGGTTTATGAGTTCACCAACAAGGTCTACGAAGAATGGTACTGCTGGCCCCGCGGCGTGATGCTCGGCCAGAGCCTGCGCGAAGTGCACAGCGAGCAGCATTACCAGCGCCTGGAAGCCTACGTGGCCCGTGCGCTGGCCGGTGAGAGCGTGACCTTCGAGTTTGCCGAAACCAACATCAATAATCAGGAGCGCTACATGTTGCGCTCCTACGTGCCCAATCGCCTGGCCAGCGGCGAAGTGGTGGGGATTTTCGTACTGATCCGCGACATCACCGAACGCCGCCGGACTGCCGAGGCCTTGCATCAGGCTTATCAGAATCTGGAACTGCGGGTGCGCGAACGCACGGCGGAATTGACCACCCTCAATGATCAGTTGCTGCGGGAAATCGATGAGCGTCGGCGGGTGGAATCGCGCCTGCGCGAGGCCAAACTCGAAGCCGAGCAGGCCAACCTGTCAAAGACCAAATTTCTGGCCGCCGTCAGCCACGACCTGTTGCAGCCGCTGAATGCCGCACGGCTGTTTACCAGTGCCTTGCTGGAGCGCCGCGAACCGGTGGCCAATGCGGTGCTGGTGCGTAATGTCAGCAACTCCCTGGAGGACGTGGAAAATCTGCTGGGCACCCTGGTGGACATTTCCAAGCTGGATGCCGGGGTGATCAAGGCCGACATTGCACCATTCGCCTTGAGTGAACTGCTGGAAAACCTCGCGGCCGAGTACACCCAAGTGGCCCGTAGTGAAGGACTGGAGCTGCATTTCATTCCCTGTTCGGCGCTGGTGCGCAGCGACATTCAACTGCTGGCGCGAATCCTGCGCAATCTGTTGAGCAACGCCATTCGCTACACCTACAGCGGTCGGGTGGTGCTCGGTTGTCGGCGCCATCACCAACGGCTGTCAATCGAAGTCTGGGACAGCGGCATGGGCATTGCCGAAAATCGCCTGGAAGAGATTTTCCAGGAGTTCAAGCGCGGTGATGTGCAGCGGCCAGATCAGGATCGCGGTTTGGGCCTGGGGCTGGCGATCGTCGAGAAGATTGCCGGGATTCTCGGGCACCGGATTCACGTGCGTTCGTGGCCGGGCAGGGGCTCGATGTTTTCGGTCGAGGTGCCCTTGAGCGCCACGGCCCCCAAGGCGCTCCCGAGCCTGCTGATGAGCGAGCCGATGCTGGAGCGTTTGCGCGGGGCTCGGGTCTGGGTGCTGGACAACGACGCGGCCATTTGCGCCGGCATGCGCACCTTGCTGGAAGGGTGGGGGTGTTCGGTGGTGACGGCGCTGTCGGAGCAGGATCTGGCGCGGCAGGTGGACAACTACCATGCTGAAGCGGATTTGCTGATTGCCGACTATCACCTGGATGACGATAAGAACGGCGTCGATGCCGTGGCCCGGATCAACGCCCGGCGTGCTTCGGCGATCCCGGCGATGATGATCACCGCCAACTACAGCAACGAACTCAAGCTGCAGATCCGCGAACTGGGGCATACCTTGATGCACAAGCCGGTGCGGCCGATGAAGCTCAAGACGGCGATGAGTCATTTGCTCGGTAGGCCCTGATTTCTCTGGTGTCTGTGCTGGCCTCTTCGCGAGCAGGCTCGCTCCCACAGTGGTCCTGCGGCGTACACAGATTCTGTGATCAATGCATATCAAATGTGGGAGCGGGCTTGCTCGCGAATGGGCCAACTCGGTCTTCCGGTTGCCCTGGAGTTCAACGCCGCAGATAAGACCCGAAATCAATATCCCCGGCACTCAAGATCGCCTGCACCCGGTTATGCACATTGAGTTTGCGCAGGATCGCCGAGACATGGGCCTTGACCGTGGTCTCGGCGATTTCCAGGGTGTAGGCGATCTGTTTGTTCGACTCGCCCTTGGTCATGCGTTCCAGTACCAGCAGTTGCTTGCGGGTCAATGCCTGGAGCAATTCCGGGGGGAAGCTCGGGGTGTCATTCATCCGGCGATGAGTACCGCTTTTTTGCGTGCGAATGATGTCCGGCGGCAGGTAGACGTTGCCGTTGAGGATCTGTTGGATGGCTTCGGTCATCTGCACCCGAGGCGAGGATTTGGTGATGAAGCCCACCGCGCCATAGGTGATGGCCTGCAGCACGATCTGCTTGTCCTGCTCGGCCGAGACGATCACCACCGGAATGGTCGGCGCCTCGTTGCGCAGGTTGATCAGGCCGTTGAGCCCGTGCATGCCGGGCATGTTCAGATCGAGCAGGATCAGGTCCAGGTCGTCATGCTCCTGGGTCAGCGCCAGGGCGCTGTCCAGATCGGCGGTTTCCATCACCTCGCTGCCCGGAAAACCATCGCTGATGACGTTATGAATGGCTTCGCGAAACAGCGGGTGATCGTCGGCAATCAGAATTTTGTACATAGCCTTTCACCTCATTTTTTTGATTATGGTGTGGCAACAACACGCAAGCGTAAAGATCAGGGGAAGGGTTCGGGCTGAGCTGGCGTCACGGGCAGGTTCGCCGCTTGCCAGGCGTCCAGGCCGTCGCGGTACCAATACAGTGTTTTATAGCCCATGGCGGCGGCACGTCTTACCGCGTTCCAGCTCAACCAGCAATCGGAGCGGCAGTAGAAGACCAGCGGTTGTGCGCGATCGCCTGCGGTCAATACATTCAGCTTACGCGCAAAATAGTCCCGCCACTCGGGTGTCAGGTCACCGTCACCGGTATTGGCCAGCCAATGGCTGCCGGGCAGGTTTTCGTGGGGCTGGTCCTCGATGAAACGGCCTTGCAGCCATTGGCGGCGGTAGACGTCGATCAGCAGTGGACGCGGCGTTTGAGCGAGCAAGGTTTGCAGGGCTGGCGTATCGAGGATGGACGCGCCCTGCAGTTGATTCGGGGTCGGACTGCGGTAAAGACCGATGCGATAGCCGTCGGCGGAGAACAGCGGGGTGTCGGCCTGTGCGACGCCCAGCAACAGACTCAGCGATAGCGCAGCGAGAGAAGGGCGCAGCAGACAACGTCGGGCACGCGGCATGGGGTTCAATCCTTATAGTTATGAACCCATTACATGCCAGTCGCGGTGCGATTGGAATGCGACGATAGACAGGTAAAGCGGTACTAAAGTAGTAATTTTGTCCTGTTTCGTACAGCTGTCTCATGATCAATAAAGATCAAAATGTGGGAGCGGGCTTGCTC
>DQGF01000042.1 GCA_003525045.1 Pseudomonas sp.
GTGGCCATTGTCGAGGGTGGGGCTCCGGTGGCCGGAGTGCCCGCGCAACCGGCGCTATCAGCGATTCCACTCGCTGCCGAGGTCATGGTCATTAACACCATTCCCAGCGAAGCCTTGCTCAAGCAAAACATCGTGTTTCGTGAGGCCAGTACGGGGATTTGTCCGGTGTGTGAGGCCGGTCAAGAACGTCAGTCAACCGAGGAGGCTCAAGCATGACTTCCGTCACCCCGGAAAAGGGGCTGCTCCTGCTTGACGGTGCCCGGTATGAGGACGCTATCGATTGGCTGTACGAGCACTACGGCCCGGACAATCCTCAGTCGCTGTTCAAAGGGACCGCTTACGAGTCCATTTGTGCCGCAGGGCCATTTCTGCTGGATGCCTCGCTCGGCAGCGCAGCTTATACCGCGTGGTGGGGTGGTTCCGACCTGCAACATGGTGTGTGGCTGGCATCTCCAAAAAGCGCTCAGCAATTGCTACCCATGCTTCAACGTCGCATACGCATTTTTGATGAGCAACAGCGTGAGTTCTGGTTGCGTCTGGCGGATGGCGCTGTTCTGAATCGCGCCTGGTTGGCCGGTGCGCAATGGCCGGCAGGCTTTTGGTTTGGCGTAGACAGCGTCTGGTTACGGCATGGCAACGCGCAAGTGTGCGCGTGGGAAAACGAAGCGCCTGAATACGACTCTGCACCGGCCAATAAAGGTCTGGCCGCGCAAATCATCCTGCCTGAGCTGCTTCTGCATGCACTGAGCCTTCCAGCCAACCCGGAGAAAAACGCATGAGTGCCCAGAATAAAATCCGCGTTGGANCCNGCCCGCTGTTCGCTGCCGTTTTGCCCCTGCGATACGCTCTCGGCCCAACCGTCGCTGTCGATACCGAAGCCTACGACTTGCCGGCGTTGAGCGGCTCGTTTCCCGAGTTGGGGCCTCGTCATCCTGACTTGACCGGGCATGCGCTCAATTACACCTCGCGTTTGTTGCGCGACGGTTGGCTATACGTTTGGGAGAGCAGTCCGCCCAAGTTGGTGGAGTATCAGGTTGAAAAAGCTCAGCTCACCCAAACCCCGCGTGCGGGCAGGGTGATCGACACCCGGGTCAAACCCCATCTAGTGTTAAGAGCTGGCGACCCTGCCGGATTGGTTTGGTCGCCCGTTCGCTGGAGTGAGGCGCAATACCAGGCCGCCAGAAAAGACCCCGCCGTGCGCCAGCGCATCATGCGAAGTTTTGTGCCAGGTGTCGTACCGTTCAGTGGCAAGGTCGACGCCGTCGCCAAGCAGATTGGCGAATACACCGATGCGACGAGCTACGGCTGGAGCGCTCAGCCCGAAACGGAATACGCGCCCGACTGGCTGAAACTGCAGCGTCAGATGATGGCTTGTGAGCAACAAACCTACGCGGTCATCGATGACGCCTGGGGCGTTCTGCTCGACCTCGCTGCGCTGATGCGTGTGCGTAAAGAAGCGTTCGACAGTTACCAGGAACATCACGCTGAAGAGTGGGCGATGGCCAGTGTCATCAAGTCACTGAGCGAAGGCGACCGCCAACTGAGTGCACAACTGCCGTCTATCACTCGCTATGACGAACTCCAGCGGGCGTGGAAAGATCAAGAACTCCAAAACAATCGGTATACCGCCGACACACGGCATCTGGCCCAACTCTGGGTGGCGTGGTTCAACACTCTGCAAGTGACCGGTGCGTCGAGCATGGATACCGCTTGTGGCCATTTCGACATTGCTCAGTCGATGGCGCGTGAGGCACTGGAATTGCATTTCGCGGCGGCTTGCCTGGGGCCGGCCAGCACCAGCGTCGGGGCCGAGGCCATTACCCTCAGCCTGGAAGGTGACAAGGCCGGCAAGCCATGGCTGCTTTGGGCATTGCTCGGCTTGCCGTCACGGCTGGGTGTTGGCGAAATCAAGTACCTTGTGGACTTCAGTGATGTGGCCCGAGATAACCAGGCTGCTGTTCAAGAAGGCGCCAGCAAACTCGCCAGAGCCTTTGGTTATACCGATGCGCTGAACAAGACCGCCGACAAACTCAAGCAACACAAACCGGCCTCAAGCGTTGAGGCTTTGTTTCTGTCCATAGCCCCGGTGGCTGGGCTGCAATTGCATCAGGGTGAAAAGGCAAGTGGTGCGGCTGGTCGTTTGTACATGGCGGCAGCGCTAGCCCGCAGCGATCAGCGCATCCAGACCTCGGGCGTCACGCCGCGTCAGTTGGGCGATTGGTACAGCGATTTGATGGGGACTCGCCAGTCAATGCCCGCGCATTTGAGTGTTACACCGCTGGCCAGCGGGGTGGCTGACGGTATCCCGTTCATGCATTTGGTCCCGGCCAGCACCAAGCTGCCACCGTTGCCGGTGAATCTGGCGGCGAGTGTTGAATTGAGCAGTGTGTTTAATTTAAAAAGTACGCTGAGTAAGGCGCCGATCAAGTCGATTGTGACGTTGGTGGCGGGGGCGAATTTTGTTTCATCGAATAATGCGTTTCTTGATAACAAAACGGTCAAAAACGGTTTTATCGGGGTGGGCGCTGCGGTTGGCATTGGCGCCGCAGCTGCTGCGGTCGTTCAGCGCGTGGCCGAGGTCGATTGGGCGTCAGCCGTCCGCCAAAGCGGTAGCTCCTCAATCTCATCACGGCTACTTTTGGTCAAGGCGTTGGGGCGCGCCGCCACTACTGCTTTGGCGCAAGGCGTCTTTCTGGCGTTCGACGTCGTACTCTATGGGATAGATGCCTTTGAGGCCTACAAAACGGGGGATTTCGACACCATGGCCGCGAACTTGACCGTGGCTGGCGCTTCGCTGGCCAGTATCAAAATCCAGGTCCAGGCCTTCCGAGCATTACGAGTCGCACGGGCTGCTGTGATAGCCGGGGATGCAGCAACTATTGCCAGAGGACTCAATGTAGTGCCACACATGGGGGCCAAGCTGTTGGGTCTCGCGGTTGTGATTGTGGGCGGGGTCATTGCCCGTCTTTATACGGCCGACTCGCCGTTGGAAAAATGGGTGAAAAGCAGCCGCTTTGGTATCCGTCCGGACGAAATCTGGTCCCACAGCTATACCCTGTCCATGGATAAGCTGTACCCCGTTCTGTTTCCCATCAGTTTTGATGCCAGCCGGCTGGCAGAAATGCACCCCTATCAAGGACAAGTCACCTCCACGTATCTGATGCTGAAACTGCCGGGAGAAAATGTGCCGCTGAACGATGCCATGATTCACTTCAAGGGCATCGAAGTTTGGGGCGATACACTCGGCTATCACGCCGACCAAATCAAAAAGGTCGAATGGACTGGCAGAGACTTTGCCCGACACAGCGGCACCCGTATTCCTATACCTGCTGGCGTCACCCCTTACCGTCGTGTGTACCATGAGGATGGTGTACGGGACTTGCGGCGTATCGAGGGGGAGTTGATCTACTCCCCACAAGAAGGACTGACGCTGCCAGCGGTAAAAATCATGGAACGAGCATGGATATGAATACGCCAGTAACACCACGCTACAGCGCTGCACCCACCGTAACTCTTGAAGCGAATAAGCCCACGGGCGAACAGCCTATGGAGCTGTTTATTACCGATGAGCACACTGAGCATTACTTATCGTTGCTAGCAAGTGGCGACTCTGATCGAGGAATGCTAACGGGAGTGTTGGGCGGTATGGGCGGGGTTGGGGGGATGGGGCTTGGGCTGCTCAGCTTTATGCAAAGTGGTGAGCCTGAAGGGCTGTTTATCATGCTTGCTATATGCGGTCCCTTGTTCCTAGCGCCATTTTTATGGGAAACCCTTCGTCCTTTACCTCTGCCCATTCTGTTTAACCGCCGTACCCGCGAAGTGTACTTCGATCATGATGGCGATCTTTACCACGCCCCGTGGGATGGCATCTCAGCGGTCGCTAATGAATTCAACTTGGTAGGTACCCAAATCGGTGGCATGCAAAACGCGTCACTGGAAATTCGCATGTGGCAATTTGAAGAGCCGGAAACGGCTTTGATGGTCAGCCTCGGTGCGCCCTTTGGTAAATCATTGGCGATGCAAAAAGGTTTTTGGGAGTACATCCGCTCCTACATGAACAATGGCCCTTATTTTGATGAGTACGGTAATCACAGTGAGTCTGATGCGTTCGTAAAAAGCCAACTCTCCGTGCGACCCAAAATGAGCGACAGTTTCAAGCAGACACTGGCGCAATTAAAACAGGCGAAGAAGGACGCGGGTGGCAAAAACTACTTACGCAGTAGCGATGTAGCAAAGCTGATGTTCGAGCCACTGCTCTACCCTCAGGATCGAATTCAAGAACTCACCTACAGCATCGCCAAACGCCGCTCCCGCAACTTGTGGCCGAAAGTTGTCGCTGAACGCCTGAAGGCCGGCGGCCCGACTACACGCCTTGTCGATCTGGAAAATGGGCAGGGTTTTGGCGTATCAAAGGTGAGCTGATCAATTCCACACAAGCAGGACTTGCGCTGCCAAGGGTAAAAATCAAAGAATGAGGCATGTCCGAGATAGGCGTAGGACGGCTCCGAGACGCGTGAACCGGGTTGTACTTCGCTTGGAGCCTCGCCTATAGTTCGCCCGTCGCCGACGAATCGGTGATCGACTTTAGCCGGTCGTTACAGATGATGCACAAGCGCCCGTGTAGACGCGGCGCTTTTTGCTGCCTGGCATTTTCATGTCTATGGTGGCTGTGCGTGGGACACCTTCGGGTGTGCCGGGTTCATCTGTCCGGTCGGCTAACCCGCGTACAGCTACCACCCTAATTCGTTTAGCCGCGAAAGGGTGGGAGCTTCACCTATCAGATGAGATTGAAGCCATGTCCAAATACCACCCGCTCCAAGGCAACTTCAGCGTCGGCCCGACGCTGTACATCGACACCGAAGCCCGCGCTTCCGATCTTCTTGAAACCGCCGTCCACCGACTCAAAGCCGCGCGAAATCTGCTTAACAGCGTCACCTGCCTGTGCGTCAAAGACGCCGAAGGACATGACCTGGAGCATTTCGCCAATGCTGCACACATGTTGATTCAGGATGGCTGTGACGCCTTGGACGTCCTGGGCTGGACGTTGGAAAAAGCCGCACGCTGAAAATGAGAAAGCCGCGGTATTCGCGGCTTTTTTGTCTCGTGCTGGAGGCTGCTGATCATTTCCGTGGCATCACGAAAATGATCAAAGCTACTTAGTAGCTGCTTTCCGGCAAGCTGGCGATGATCGAGCGGTAGCTGTTCATCCGTTGCTGCTGCACTCGGCCTTCTTCAAGCGCCTTGAGCAAGGCGCAACCCGGTTCGCGGTCGTGCTTGCAGTCGCGGAAGCGGCAGGTGCCGATCAGGTCGTTGAACTCGATGAAGCCGGCTTCGACGTCGGCGCGGCTGACGTGGCCCAGGCCGAATTCGCGGATACCCGGGGAGTCGATCAACTCGCCGCCACCGGGGAAGTGGAACAAGCGCGCGGTGGTGGTGGTGTGAGTGCCCTGGCCGGACAATTCGGACAATGGGCCGACCCGAGCTTCGACTTCAGGCAACAGGCTGTTGACGAGCGAGGATTTACCGACGCCAGACTGGCCGACAAACACGCTGATGCGCCCGTCCAGTTGTTTTTGAAGTTGCTCCATGCCGTTGCCGTGATGCGCCGACACTTCCAGCACCGGGTAACCGAGCGTGCGGTAAACCGCCAGCAAGGCATTCAGCGCCGGGGCGTTCTGTTCGTCGATCAGGTCGAATTTGTTGAGCAGCAGCAAGGGACGAATGCCGGCATGCTCAGCGGCGACCAGGTAGCGATCGATCAGGTTGGCGTGGGGCTCGGGCAGCGGTGCGAAGACAATGACGATCATGTCGACGTTGGCGGCGACGGGTTTGAGCTGGCCACGGCTGTCCGGACGACAGAGTTCGGTTTTGCGCGGCAGTTGCGCCACGATCACACCGATCCCCTGGTTGCCGGCACGCCAGACCACCTGATCGCCGGTCACCAGCGCAGGCAGGTTGGCGCGCAAGTGGCAGCGGAACACCTGGCCGGCCAATTCGCCATCGAGCGCTTCGACTTCGACCTGTACACCGAAGTGCGCGATCACCAGGCCGGTCTGTTCCGGACCCAGGTCGCCGCCCTCGAGCGCCTCGACAGCCGAGGACTCGCGTTTGGCGGCGCGGGCAGCGCGTTCGCCCTGAATCTTTTCGATGCGCCAGTTTTGACGACGATTGAGTTGGCGTTTGGCCATGGGTGTTCCGTATCAAGAATGCAGCGATTAGGTAAAACGGCCGCGAGTTTAGCACGCCCGGCCACGTCCCTAGGCTAAACTGCGCAGCATTGCCTAGGAGCCGACACATGCAAAACCCGCAGAATTTGATCTGGATCGACCTGGAAATGACCGGTCTGAACCCTGATACCGACGTCATCATCGAGATGGCCACCATTGTCACCGACAGTGACCTGAACACCTTGGCCGAAGGTCCGGTCATCGCCATTCACCACAGCGATGAAATCCTTGCCGGCATGGACGAGTGGAACACCCGTCAACACGGCGGCTCGGGCTTGACCCAGCGGGTTCGCGACAGCCGCATCAGCATGGCCGAAGCCGAAGCCGAGACCATCGCCTTTCTGGAGAAGTGGGTGCCGAAGGGCAAGTCGCCGATCTGCGGCAATAGTATCTGCCAGGACCGTCGCTTCCTTTATACCCACATGAAATCCCTGGAAAGCTTCTTCCACTACCGCAACCTCGACGTGTCGACCCTTAAAGAGTTGGCCGCGCGCTGGGCGCCGGACGTACGCGACAGTTTCAAGAAGGGCAGCACCCACCTGGCCCTGGACGACATCCGTGAATCCATTGCCGAGCTGCAGCATTACCGCAAGCATTTCATCAAGTTCTGATCGAGGTGGCGTCTGCTATGACGCCTTCGCGGGCAAGTGGGATCGCCGCACCGCTCGCTCCT
>DQGF01000589.1 GCA_003525045.1 Pseudomonas sp.
TCCGAGCCATCAGCCGCAACACGATTCTCGATCAAACGATCCGAACCATCAGCCGCAACCCGATTCTCGATCAGACGATCCGAACCACCCTCAGCCACACGACTTTCAATCAGACGATCCGAGCCGCCTTCAGCGACAACCGGGTGAGCAGAGGTAGCGGCGAAAGCGTTAACTGCAAAAACCGAGAAAGCGATGCTGAGGAGGGTTCGGCGTTTCATGATTTATGCTCCGGGGGAGTTATTGGTTGGTATGGATGCGATGTTACGCCGCGGAATTTTTAAGAGAATTTCATTGGGTTGATGGTGACTATCGACGTCGGCAATGGATGGTTTTGTTCGCAACACCCCGTTTTTTGTTTGCCTGGCCAGCCGATATCAGAGAAGCTCCCCGGGCCCATCTCGGGCGGGCAGGCTGCAGGATCGAATGGTTCAGGGACGGGTTGAATGACACTCAGGGTGATGGTGGTCGGTGGCTACGGAAACTTCGGCAGCATCGTTTGCAGGCATTTGATCGCAATGCCAGGCGTAGCACTGGTGCTCTCGGGGCGTGACTCACACAAGCTATTGCGCAAGGTCGATGAGCTGCAAGCCAGTTCAGGCCGAGTCTGTGCAAGTTGGTGTGGCGATGCCATGGGCCCTGCGTTCACCGCCACCTTGCGGGCGCTGGGCATTGAGTGGGTGATCCACACCGGCGGCCCGTTTCAAGGGCAATCCTATGCCGTGGCGCAAAGCTGCATCGCCGCCGGGGTGAATTACTGCGACCTGGCGGACTGTCGCACCTTCGTGAATGGCATTGATGCACTCGACGCACGAGCAAAGCAGGCAGGCGTTGTCATTCTCAGCGGTTGCAGCTCGGTGCCGACGCTGTCATCCGCCATCATCGATCAGTATCGCCACCGTTTTCAGCGCATCGACTCGATCGAGCATGGCATCTCCTCGTCCGCCAAAATGCCGGGGCTGTCCACCGTCGAAGGCGTGCTCGCCTACGCCGGCAAGCCCATCAAGCAACTCAAGAATGGCCAAGTGCATGAAGTGTCGGGTTGGCAGGACCTTACCCTTCGCAAAATGCCCCGGTTGGGGACACGGGTGCTGGCCAACGTCGACGTGCCGGACATGGATATCTTCCCTGGTCGCTACGGTGCCAAAAGCTTGAGTTTCAAGGCGGGTTCGGGCCTCAAGCTCGGTGGTGTGGCCAACTATTTGCTCGCCGAGGCGCTGAGAGTCGGCCTGGTTCGCGACCCTGCGATCTGGGCGGCACGCTTGCATCGCTGGGGGACCTGGTTCGAGTGCTTTGGCGACGGTAAAAGTGCGATGTATATCGACGTCAAAGGGCAGGGTGCCGATGGACAACCGCTGTGCATGACGGCGCAACTGACGGCCAACAATGACAAGGGTCCGGAAATTCCCAGCTGTGCGGCCGTGGCCCTGGTGGCGAAAATCCTCCAGGGCTACTTGCCCGAACCCGGTGCCCGCGCCTGCGTGGGCGAAATCAGTGTCGACGAGTACATGGCCGCCATCAACGATCCGGAAAATCTGCAGCTGTCCGTACACTTCTCCGACGAGCCGGGTTGACCATGCTCTATCTGAGTCTGAAATACATCCACGTCATCGCCGCGATCTTCCTGTTCGGATTCGGCATGGGCTCCTACCTGTATTTGATCGCGGCCAGCCGTACGGCCAACCCGCAAGTGATCGCGCACGTGGCGCGAATGGTCGTCAGGTTCGATACCTGGATTACCACCCCGGCAGGCTTCGTTCAGATCGCAACGGGTTACCTGCTGATGAGGCTGTCCGGATTGCCACTGACCACGGAATGGATTCTGACCTCGCTGATCATCTTCCTGTGCGTCGGCTCGCTTTGGCTTCCGGTGCTGGTGCTGCAGAAGCGACTGCACGTCATGGCATTGAGTGCGGTCGAAACAGGTGAGGGGCTCGACGATGAGTACCGCTCGGTTTACAACAAATGGTTCTGGATAGGCGTAGCCGGTTTTTCGGGAATGTTCGTGATAGTGATGATGATGGTGACGAAAATGACGCCAGCGCAGATGGTCGGGATGTTGGGGATTCAGCCATGGGTTTAAGCAAACGCGAGCAGGCGCACTTCGAACGGCGACTGGTGGCCACGCTCACCGAGGCGTGCGAGACGGCCAAGGCGGAACTGGTCGGATTCGCCTGGCTGACCCATGAGATCGATTACGCCGACTTTCCTTCCAGCCTGAGGGTGGTCTGGGTCTTCGAGACACAGGCGCAAAAGGATCAGGCACTGGCGAGCGGGCAGGGTGGGCGCATGATTGAACTGACCGCTCAAGCGTTAAGCGAAGCCCAGGTGACGGTCAGTCCGGTCTCGGCCCATGTGCAGTTTGATTCTGAAGAGGCATGTCAGCGTGCCAATGGCGGGAACTGGCAGCTGCGTCTAGCGCGCAAACGCTCGCTGCGCAGGTGACAGCAAAACACCCTTGGCGTTGCGATCATAGAGCACAGCATTAGCTGCGCTCTACCGACCACTCACGGTTTTTTATGCCTCCCAGTTCTGTCTGTGCGCAGGGGCGCCCAACGGGGAGCCTATTGCACCACCATCGACGACGATCTCCGCGCCCACGACGTTGCTGGAGTCGCTGGAGGCGAGAAACAACGCCACGGTGGCGACTTCTTCGGCTTCGCCAATGCGCCCGAGCGGGATAGTGGTCTTGAGCTTTTCCTCCAGCGCCTCCATTTCAGCCGAGTTGGAAGCCAGAGGATTCCATACCGGCGTGCGCGCAGCCCCGGGCGTGATCTGATTGACGCGAATGCCACGGGGTGCGAACTCTGCGGCCATGACCCGGGTCATGGAGCGAACCGCGCCTTTGGAGGCTGCATAAGCGCTGTAGCCGGGCCAGCCCATCACCGCGTGCACCGATCCGTTCAAGATGATGGAGGCGCCAGGGTTGAGGTGTGGTTCGGCCGCCTGCACGGTAAAAAATACCCCGGTGATATTGGTCTGGATGATGTTCTGGAACGTCTCGAGCCGGGTGCCCCCAACCGGGGTCAACTCCGCGATGCCGGCGTTGGCAAATACGATGTCCAGGTTGCCGAACGCTGCGACGGCCTCCGCTACGGCGCGCTCGATGTCACTGACATCGGTCAGGTCGGCCTTGATCGCCAGCAGGTTCGGACCCAGCGCCTCTCGGGCTTCATCCAGGGTTTTTTGACTGCGCCCGGTGATGGCGACTTTGGCGCCTTCAGCGATGAACAGTTTTGCGGTGGCCAGGCCCAGGCCGCTGTTACCGCCTGTGATAAATGCAGTTTTTCCAGCCAGTTTCATTGGGGAACTCCTAGGGTTTTATCATGCAACCACTGAGCTCGGTGCAGTAGTGCGCACGCTTCAATGGCACGGGTATTGGTTTCATTATGAAACCGACGGCTATAATATTTACCAGTAAAGGTTGTATCATGCAACCACCTGCCGAATGTGGCCTGAGCCTCGATGCCGGCAACCCTTTGATGGAGATGATTGAAGTGAAGCGCAAAAGCCTGCAGGGCAATCCCTGTCCCGTCGCCCGATCCCTTGACCTGATCGGCGACTGGTGGTCGTTGCTGATCATTCGCGATGCGCTCGCCGGGACGCGGCGCTTCAGCGATTTCCAGAAAAGCCTGGAGGTGGCGAAAAACATCTTGAGTACGCGGCTTAAACACATGGTGGCCGAAGGCGTGATGCAACTGGTGCCGGCCGCTGATGGCAGTATTTACAAGGAGTATGCGTTGACCGAAAAGGGACGGGCCTTGCAGCCAGTGCTCATTGCCCTGTCGCAGTGGGGCAACGAGTTCATGTACGAGCCTGGCGAAACCGGATCAGTCATGGTCGATGCGAAGGAGCGAAAACCGATCAGGAAAATCGAGCTGGTTTCCGCCGATGGGCGGCAGCTCAAACCCGAAGATATCGCCACCAGACTCGGCGTCCCCCTGTAGGAGCGGCGGTGCGACGATTCGACTTGCCCGCGAAGGCGGCAGCACATTCAACATCGCAGCGACTGACAGACCGCTTTCGCGAG
>DQGF01000030.1:0-173 GCA_003525045.1 Pseudomonas sp.
GCTCCAGGCAACGCCGGTACCGCCATTGAAGCCAAGTGCGAGAACGTCGCTATCGACGTGCTGGCGCTCGAGCAACTGGCCGACTTCGCCGAGAAGAACGTTTCCCTGACCATCGTCGGCCCGGAAGTGCCGCTGGTCGCCGGCGTCGTCGATCTGTTCCGTTCCCGCGGCCT
>DQGF01000030.1:484-627 GCA_003525045.1 Pseudomonas sp.
GATTGCTTCGGTCCGACCGCTGGCGCTGCGCAGCTGGAAGGTTCGAAAGCCTTCACCAAGGATTTCCTGGCTCGCCACAAGATCCCGACCGCCGATTACCAGAACTTCACCGAGATCGAGCCAGCCCTGGCTTATCTGCGTGA
>DQGF01000030.1:956-1124 GCA_003525045.1 Pseudomonas sp.
AAGGCCGATGGCCTGGCCGCCGGTAAAGGCGTGATCGTGGCCATGACCTTGGCCGAAGCTGAAGACGCCGTGCGCGACATGCTGGCCGGAAACGCCTTTGGCGACGCCGGTTCGCGCGTGGTCATCGAAGAGTTCCTGGACGGCGAAGAAGCCAGCTTCATCGTCATG
>DQGF01000030.1:1169-9691 GCA_003525045.1 Pseudomonas sp.
TGCAGACGCGGTACCGCGTCTGCGTCTCGTCGGCGGAGGCGCGCGACGTCATCGCGTCAGGCGAGTTCGGGTTCCCCGTGGTGCTGAAGGCCGACGGGCTCGCGGCGGGCAAGGGCGTGATCGTGTGCCGCTCGCTGGAGGAGGCGGACCAGGCGCTCGCCCTGTGCTTCGAGGAACGGGCCTTCGGCGACTCCGGCCTCACGGTGGTGGTGGAGGAGTTCCTCGAGGGCGAGGAGGCCTCGTTCTTCGCGCTCTGCGACGGCGAGACCGCGATCGCGCTCGCCTCGGCGCAGGACCACAAGCGCGTCGGCGACGGCGACACCGGCCCGAACACCGGCGGCATGGGTGCCTACTCCCCTGCACCCGTGGTCACCAGCGAAGTGCACAAGCGCGTGATGGACCTGGTGATCTGGCCGACCGTGCGCGGCATGGCCGAGGAAGGCAACGTTTACACCGGTTTCCTGTACGCCGGCCTGATGATCGACAAGGCAGGCAACCCGAAAGTCATCGAATTCAACTGTCGTTTCGGCGACCCTGAGACCCAACCGGTCATGTTGCGTCTGCAGTCGAGCCTGGTGTTGCTGGTCGAAGCTGCCCTGGCGCAAGCCCTGGACAAGGTCGAAGCACAATGGGATCCGCGTCCGAGCGTCGGCATCGTACTGGCCGCCGGCGGCTATCCTGGTGACTACGCCAAAGGCGCGGCCATCAACGGCCTGGATGCAGCCGCGACACTGGAAGGCAAAGTTTTCCACGCCGGTACTGCACTCAAGGACGGTCAAGTGGTGACGGCCGGCGGTCGGGTGCTCTGCGCCACTGCCATGGGCGCCAGCGTCGATGCCGCCCAACAGCAGGCTTACAAGCTGGCGGCCGAGATCAACTGGGAAGGCTGTTTCTATCGTAAGGACATTGGCTACCGCGCCATTGCCCGCGAGCGTGGCGTAAATCAGGAATAAGCTATCCATTCGGCAGGGCAAGGGCTTCAGGCCCTTGCCGGGCTATTCCGGCGCCGCGCATAGTTATATTCTGGCATCAACCTACGAAGGGATTTCGCCGTGCGCTGGCTCAGGATTGCCATAGGTTTCACTGTCACGCTGCTGACTTTGCTCTGCATGCTCCCGGCCACGGCCGCGCAAGGCAGTGGTTGGGCGGTATTGCTCGACGAACAGGGCGACCTGCAACTGAGCGACATCCGTTCCGCTCGCTACACCAATCAATTCAGCCCCATCGAACTAGAGCACCTCTCCGCAGCCGAACCCGATGGTGCGCTATGGCTACGTTTCAGGCTCGCGCCCGGCAAGCACGAACAGTTGTTGCGGGTGTTCGCTCCCGACCTTTCCGACCTCGATCTTTATGTACTGGACGGCGACAAGCTGATCGAGCAGTTGGATGGCGGCTCGGAACAGCCTCAGGTTGAACGACCACTGCCCCACAGCGACTTCATGTTGCCGTTACCCCAAAGCGACAACACCCTCGACGTTTACCTGCGCCTGGTCTCCGAACACCAGATGCGGCCTTACGTCACCCTGCAATCGGCAATCATGACCGCGGCCAACCAAAACCAGACCCTGATCTACGGTCTGCTGTTCGGTTGCCTCGGGATGCTTATCCTGCACAACCTGATCCGCTACGGCTACACCCGGTCGCGCAGCAGCCTCTGGCTGGCTGGCTGTGAAGGGTTGTTGATGCTCAGCCTGGTGCTGCTGCTGAACCTCGCGGGGCCATGGTTGCCGGACTGGCACGCAATTCAAACGCCCGGCGCTTATCTCGCCCTGCTGCTGACCGCCCCGTGCGGCCTGATGTTCGCCTATCGCTTCTTCGCCCCGCTCGGCCCACACCCGCTGAACAAGCTATTACTGGGCGGCATTGTATTCATTATCGTCTGCGGCTTGCTGCTGCTGTTCGTCAACACGCTGCCGCTGAACATCATCACCTACGCCCTGGTCGCTCTTGCGGGCCTGAGCATGTTGTTCGTCAGCGCCCACCACTGGCAAAAAGGCTATCGTCCCGCACGCCTGTTCGTGGTGGCGATGGTGGTATTCAACGTCGGCACACTGATTATCCTGCCCGCCCTGCTGGGGCTGACCCTGGTAGAGCCGCAAGGCCTGATCACCGCCCTGCTGGTGTTCATCTGTATCAGCGGCCTGCTGATGAGCATTGCCCTGAGTGAACGCCAGCGCAGCATCACCGAAGACCGTTTCAGCCTCAGCCGCGATCTGGCAGCCAGCAACGCCGAGATCAACGCCAAGGCCGAATTCCTGGCAAAGATCAGCCACGAAATCCGCACCCCGATGAATGGCGTGCTGGGCATGACCGAACTGCTGCTGGGCACGCCGCTCTCGGTCAAGCAGCGCGACTACGTGCAAACCATCCACAGTGCAGGCAACGAACTGCTGACACTGATCAACGAGATTCTCGACATCTCCAAGCTTGAATCCGGGCAGATCGAGCTGGATGACGTTCAGTTCGATCTCAACGCGCTGATCGAAGACTGCCTGAGCATCTTCCGCGCCAAGGCCGAACAGCAGAACGTCGAGTTGATCAGCTTTATCCAGCCACAAGTACCACGGGTCATCAGCGGTGATCCGACGCGCCTGCGCCAGACCCTGCTGAGCCTGTTGGAAAATGCCCTGAAGAAAACCGATGAAGGCGAAATCTTGATCGTTGTCGCCCTCGACGAGCGCAGCGCCAAGCCGCGCTTGCGCATTGCCGTACAGGACAGCGGCGAGCCCATGGACACCGAAGAGCGCGACGCGCTGATGCACGCCGAACTGCACAGCAAAAACTTTCTCTCGGCCACCCGTCTGGGAGGTAATCTGGGGCTGGTGATCGCCCGTCAGTTGGTCCGCTTGATGCAAGGGGAGTTCGGCATCAAGAGCGGCAGCACCCAGGGCAGTACCTTGTGGCTGACCTTGCCGCTGGACCCTGCCCGTCTCGAACACCCGACCTCCGATCTCGATGGTCCGTTGCAGGGCGCACGGGTGTTGGTGGTGGACGACAACGACACCTGTCGCAAAGTGCTGGTGCAACAGTGCAGCGCCTGGGGCCTGAACGTCAGTGCCGTGCCGTCCGGCAAGGAGGCCCTCGCGCTGCTGCGCACCAAAGCCCACTTGCGCGATTACTTCGACGTGGTCCTGCTCGACCAGAACATGCCCGGCATGACCGGCATGCAACTGGCGGCCAAGATCAAGGAAGACCCGAGCCTCAACCACGACATCCTGCTGATCATGCTCACCGGCATCAGCAATGCGCCGAGCAAGATCATCGCGCGCAATTCCGGGATCAAGCGCATCCTCGCCAAGCCGGTGGCCGGCTACACCCTCAAGACGACACTCGCGGATGAGCTGAACCAGCGTGACAAGGGCCTCGTCGCGTCCCATCACCTGCCTCCCAGCCCGGCCTTGCCAGTCAAGGTGCCCAGCGACTTCCGCATTCTGGTGGCCGAAGACAACAGCATTTCGACCAAGGTGATCCGCGGCATGTTGGGCAAACTCAACCTGCAACCGGATACCGCCAGCAATGGCGAAGAGGCCTTGCAGGCGATGAAGGCCCAACGCTACGACTTGGTATTGATGGACTGTGAAATGCCGATCCTCGACGGTTTCTCCGCCACTCAGCAATTGCGCGCCTGGGAAGTCGGCAACCAGCGAACTCGCACCCCCGTGGTGGCGTTGACCGCGCACATCCTCGCCGAGCACAAGGAGCGCGCGCGCCAGGCCGGCATGGACGGGCACATGGCCAAACCGGTCGAGCTGTCGCAGTTGCGCGAACTGATCGAACATTGGGTTGCCGAGCGCGATCAGCAGAACCGGACGGCGACGCAAACGTCCTGAACCGACAGACCCCGCAGCGCCTGTTAGACTCCCCCTCGACTTCCCTCGCCAGTGAGCTTGCCCCATGCTCCACGTGTTGTTCAGCGTTTACCTGAAGATGCTGGTGCTCTACAGCCCGTTCTTCGTATTGTCCTGCTTCATCAGTCTGACCCGCGGCTATTCGCGCAAGGAACAACGTCGGCTGGCCTGGAAAGTGGCGACTGCCACGCTGGTTTCCAGCGTCTTGCTGTACCTGTTCGGGCGGGTGATTTTCGATGTCTTCGGCATCACCGTTGACGCCTTCCGCATCGGCGCCGGCAGCGTGCTGTTCATCTCCGCACTGGGCATGGCCCAGGGCAAGTCGGTGGTGCAGACCGACAACGTACAACAGGACGTGACCATCGTCCCGCTGACCATCCCCCTGACAGTCGGCCCCGGCACCATCGGCGCATTGCTGGTGATGGGCATCAGCCAGCCACACTGGGACGACAAGCTTACCGCCATCCTCAGTATTGCCCTGGCCAGTTTCACCGTGGGGGTGGTGCTATATCTGTCGAACCGGATCGAGCGAATTCTGGGTGATCAGGGGCTGCAGATTGTCAGCCGATTGATGGGGTTGTTTGTGTGTGCGTTGGCAGCGCAGATTATCTTTACCGGGGTGAGGGGATACCTGGTGCCTTGACATTCATTCCTTGAATCCCTGAACAGCCGTATTAGACAGGTCGAAAAAAGGCCGTGAACTACAAGTCCACGGCCTGATGTAAGGATCGATAGTCAGCCTTTTAGTCTTTTGACAATAATTTTGTCCGTATGACGAACAATCTTTTCAATAAGAGCCTCTCGGTAACTGGCAAAGTCATTTCCGTTGAATATAAAAACGCCCCCGTCGGGAATCAGGGTCAGCAACTTCTCAACGTCGCTCCAGAAAAATAAATCGTCCTCGAAGACTGACGTTTTATACCGCAAGCCAAACAGAACCACAGCAATCTCACCTGTAGAAAGCCGCTCACAGGGAGCAAATTTGACAATTGACTGACCACCGTTGACGACGCCACCCCGAAAATAGTCCCAGGCAACATCGTCTACTTTGAGGGCTTCGTAAGTTCTTCTGGCAAGCTGCGCCATCTGCCTGGAGCCAACGCTTCCAATAACATCGAAGGCTGCATTTGTAAGCTCGTGGGAGCTCCCGACAATTATCGGAGAATTTGGCACAATTGCTATCAATTTCAAACCGGATTTCAGCATTCTGGACTGATAGTAATCAAACCAGGCTTTTGGAGAGTCCTCCACCGAGTGACGACTATTGGCTGCGAGCTCTGCGTAGCTGAAACAGTCCTGGATATCTTGCTGGTCTTGCACCGAAATATCGGAACTGAATGAAACCAGGCAGCTACCGACAATTGATGCCTGCAAGGGTGACGACGTGCTGTCCCCACTTGAATCCCTTCCCTTTAACTTTGAAAGATTCATTGATCAGCACCCCTCAACGAATCATTTATTGACCGTACTCACCAACAGATCATCAGTAAATGAATCTATATAGTCATAAATACGTTCTTTCTTCCTTTCAAAAAGGCGCTTATTCAATTTTCGCGCACCTGCCGAGCGGAACATTTTTACGCCTTCGGTCTGAATGCTGACAACAAGAAAATTTCCATCAAACTTGGCGTCAACCAAGTCGAGTGCACCCATGGCCATGGTCACGCCACCGTCCGGCGATGCGTAGCACGGTACAGCTTTGAAACTAACGGTTCTGTTTTTCTTGCTCCCGGTCTCGACAACCTTCATCGACTTGGCATCCCCCTTTAAATCTTTGATCCCGGAGACAACCATATTCAAAATATTACCCGAGCCAGCCCCAACCACGGTTTCGAGAATCTGCAGAACAGCCTCATTCATGGTAATAGTCAGTTTTTGGGTTACATACTCTTGCAGAGTAAAACTTTCGGAGTACCATCCGCACGACAACAGAGCGTCATTATAGACCTTATAACATTCGGCCACGCTGGTATGCGCAGGAAGACGCTTGACCAGTGTTTCTGCAAACGTTTGGGAATCTGCTGCTATCTGGCGCTCTTCCGCCGTAAGCTTTTGGTCAAATACCATAAGCGACTGACCCACTACAATCGGAACGTCTTTCCCCTGCAAATCCGAAATGCGAGTGTCATCACTCATAAAACCACGACGAGCTTTAAGCTTTGGCGCGACGTCGGCGAGTTCGGCTTCAATGCGTTCAAAATAAAGCTCTTGAGCGGATTCGTAAAACTGCTCAATCACCTCAACATCCATAACCTGATTGCTCATATAATTTCCCTATAAGTTAGTTTGTTGCCATTCAGCGCAAAACCACTCTAAACCAGGAAAATATCACGATCAATTATTTGCAGCAGTCGAATTCATGCTAAATATTTTCAAACAAGAACAAACGTCTACTCACTAAAACAAAAAAATGTCGAACTTCTGCTTAAAAATGCGGCCTCAGAACGAGACCGCACACAGTACTTCCATGCAGCTACTTATACCAGCGAGGCGTATACACCCATTGTCCACCTTCAACACGTGGAAATACACAGGTCGTGGAAGAACCAATCAGCACCATGGTTCGCATGTCCACTTGCTCGGGAGTCAATTGATCGAGTGTGGTAACCCGCAAGGTCTGGCCCGGACGTCCAATATCCCTTCCCAACACTACCGGAGTGGCCGGCTTGCGGTGTTTGCCGACAATCTCCAGCGCGCATGCCAGTTGCCAGGGCCGGGCACGGGATATCGGGTTATAGAAGGCCAGGGCCAGATCGGCTTGTGCCGCCAGGTCCAGACGCTTTTCGATGATCGACCAAGGCTTGAGGTTGTCCGACAGTGACAGCACACAGAAGTCATGCCCCAACGGCGCCCCCGCCTGGGCGGCAGTCGCCAGCGATGCAGAGATGCCCGGCAGAATTTGCAGATCAACGTTATGCCAGCTCGCCTCGCTGGATTCGTGCAACGCTTCCAGCACTGCCGCGGCCATGGCGAACACTCCGGGATCACCTGAAGACACGACTACTACCGAACGCCCTTGCGCTGCCAGTTCAAACGCATGTCGCGCCCGCTGCATTTCTTCACGATTGTCGGTGCAATGCATCACCTGATCGGCGCGAAAGGGTCCTGCCATGCGTACGTACGTTTCGTAGCCGAGCACATCATTGGCGCAGGCCAGTTCCGCCTTCACTGCCGGCGCCATCAACTCAGCAGCTCCCGGGCCAAGTCCGATCACCGCCAGACGCCCGCGCGCGCGCCCGATCTGCAAGGGGTCCAACGGCTGTTCAGCGACGGCTATTGCAATGGTGTCGTCGCCGCAGATGACGGCAGGCTGCCCGATCATGCGGCGAGCCAACGCCCGAACGCCGTCTGCGCCGTCGGCAAAACGCAAAGGCACACCCAGTTCAAAAGCCGCCTCACGCAATGCGGGGCTGGCCATTTCCGTCTCGCAGGCCAACAGGCAGGCGACCGATTGCACGGCGACTTTTGCCTGATGCAACGCCTCACCAATTGCTACTGACAAATCGACCACGGCGGCACTCACCGCGACCAGCACGCTGCGTGGATAGATCATCAACTCGTTTGCCGCTGGCTCACGCTCCGCATGGCCGACATGAACCGCGAGCCGGGCCTGGTCGTCCTCAGGTAACTTTGCTTGCGCCAGCCACGGAGCCGAGCCTTCGATGCGCACCGTCTCGCCAGCCAACAGATCGGAGACGAATCGCTTGCCCTGCTCCAGATCACCCAGGGTATAACCGCTGGGCGGGTTGAGCAGGCAAGTGCCAAAACGCAGCTCACCGCTGGTGGTAATGGCTGCTGTCACGTTCAATCCTGCGGCGATCTCTCGTGCCAACACATTCACCCCACCCAGCCCCCCGAGCAACGGCACCACCGCACTGCCATCCTCGGCAATGGCCAGCACCGGTGGCTCCGCGCCTTTTTCCAGCAGAAGCGGCGCCAGGGTGCGGATGACAATGCCCGCCGCGCAGAGTGCAATGATCGGTATGTCCTGCTGATAGAGTTCGCGCAGGGTTGCACCGAATTCTTGATAACTGCGGTCCGCACCTTCAACCCGTCCGGCCAGGCCATGGATCAAGGCGTGCGGGTAAAGCTGCTGGATTTTTTGCGCGGTCGCGAGGCTGCCATTGCCGAGAATCACAATCGCCGGAGCTGGACGAGTCATCAACCTTGCCACCTTTCGCCGGGAACGATGATCAATGAGAAGTACGGCGAGGACATCGGTTCGACCTGATCCAGCGGCACAATCTTCTGATTGGCCATGGTCGCGCGCTCGACATACAGCGCACGGCCGGCCAGCCCCAACTCTTCCAGCACCTGACGAACCTTGGGGAAGTTGCGCCCCAGCTTCATGATCACCGCCGCATCGGCATCGGCCAGACGGCGTTTGAGATCTTCCTGAGGCAGCACACCAGATAACACCGACAGGCTCTGATTGCGATACACCAAGGGAGCCCCCAATACCGAAGCACCGCCAAGCATCGAGCAGACACCCGGCACGACTTCGGCTTCATAACGCTCGGCCAGGCGATCATGCAGATACATATAGGAGCCGTAGAAGAACGGATCGCCTTCGCAGATCACTGCCACGTCGCGACCGGCATCCAGGTGCGCGGCAAGTTCTTCGCCAGCTGCATCGTAGAAATCACTGATCACTTGTTCATAGGACAGAGGTGC
>DQGF01000030.1:9980-16811 GCA_003525045.1 Pseudomonas sp.
TTGTTCATAGGACAGAGGTGCCGGCAATGCCTCGGTGGTCACCGGGTAAACCAGCGGCAGCAAGGTTTGTGCATCCTGCAGATGCGCCTCGATGATGCCGAACGCGTTGCCTTTCTTGCCCTTGGCCACGAAGTACGCCACCACCGGCGATTCGCGCAGCAGGCGCAGGGCTTTGACGGTAATCAGTTCAGGATCACCAGGGCCGACGCCAAGGCCGATCAAACGTCCGGGTTGTTGCATTATTCGATCTCCGTGGCGAGGGCATTGACGGCGGCGGCGGCCATGGCGCTACCGCCCAGCCGGCCTTGCATGATGACGAAGGGCACACCGCGACTGTCGGCGGCCAGTGCTGCCTTGGATTCGGCGGCGCCAACGAAGCCCACCGGGAAGCCGAGGATCAACGCCGGTTTCGGGGCGCCGGCGTCGAGCATTTCCAGCAGATAAAACAGCGCGGTTGGCGCGTTGCCGATGACCACCACGCTGCCTTCCAGATGCGGGCGCCACAGTTCCAGGGCGGCAGCGGAGCGGGTGTTGCCCAACTCCCGGGCCAGGTCTGGAACGCTTTCATCACGCAGGGTGCAGACAACCTGGTTGTTCGCCGGCAAACGGCTGCGAGTCACGCCTTCGGACACCATCCGCGCATCGCACAGAATCGGTGCACCGGCGGCCAGTGCATCGCGCCCGGCCTTGCCCGCACCTTCGGAGAATTGCAGGCCGTCAATTGCATTGACCATGCCGCAGGCGTGAATCACCCGTACCGCGAGTTTTTCCAGGTCAGCCGGAATACGGTCGAGGTTGGCCTCGGCGCGAATGATCGCGAAAGAGTTGCGATAGATCTCCTGACCGTCGCGGATGTAATCAAGCATCAAGGGGGCTCCGTGAGCGGTCGTCGAGCAAGGCTGCGACCGCTTCAATAGTAAGGTTGCGTGCGTGCAGGGTGCCGAAACCGGGCTGCCCTGCATCGCGAAAATAGAGGTCGTAGCGTCCAGGAGCGACGGCCAGCAAAGTGACCGGCGCGATATGCGCGGCGGCGCAGGATCGCATGCAGCCGCTGAGGTGTACGTTCAGGACTTGACCATAACGTTGCAATAGCGCGGCCAGCTGCAAGGCGTCGCCCTTGGTGTCGGCCAGGCCTTTGCCGCAGCCGGTCGAACCGGTGCAGGCGATCAGCCGTGACACTGCCTGATCGGCATCACACAGCAGGCCCAGCCATTCAAGCCGTCGGATGACTTCGGCGGCGCTCTCATTGCGAACATTGGGCACCAGCAGACTTTGCCAGGGCGTGAAACGCAGGCTCGCATCGCCGAACTCGCTCGCCAGGTGTGCCGCGCCCCGGAGCATCGCCGGGCTCAGTCGCCCCAGTGGTGGTACGGCACCGACATACACGTGATCGGTTTCGGCCTGTGGATGGGCGCCAATGTGTAGAAAACCCGGACTCGAGGAGCGCTGCCAATGGGTGATCGACTTCAGGCAAACACGTTCAGCCAGACGCGCGAGAAAACCGGCGAGCGGATACTCCGCCAGTAGATGACGCATACGTGTCTGATCGGGGCGCGCCAATTCAAGGAACAACTCAAGCACCGCGACCACCAGAGCGTGGCCGTCCTCCAGTCGAACCGCGCTGGCTGGCACATCCGTCGGGCAACCGGCCAGCCCGAAGGCCAGCCAGCACTCGCCGTCTTGTTCAACAGCGCTCAACCACAAGTCATGGGGGTGTTCGAGCATTGCCAATGCCTCACCGCCATCCAGTTGCACGGCAAACTTGGCACTGAGATCGTGGAAGCGCGCATGACTTTGCACAGTGGCGAGAATCTGTTCGGCCAATGGCCGCGTATCAAACACACCCCGGCGATCAATCCCGGCACTTGGGCTGAGCATCAGATTGCGCACATCATCGCCAGCCGCGGTGTGTGGCCCCAGACCTGCGGCGAGCAGGCTTTCGATCAACGCCTCCTGTTCGCTGCCAATACCGCGTATCTGCAGGTTGGCGCGATTAGTCGCCTCGATTGCGCCACTGGCAAACCGTTCGGCAGCACTTGCCACCGCCTCGGCCTGAATGGCGCTGATCCAGCCACCGTTCAATTTGATCCGACAAATACCGCCATCCAGCGCCGGGACGATCCGCAGCAACCCCGGACAGGCCGAGGGGCGTAAGGCAATGGACATCGGGCGTTCGTTCAAGAGGGCAACCAGCTATGTGGGAAAGGCGCTTCGCAAGCGAAGGCGCGTTATTATGCCTGCTTTGTTCGACGGCATGAAAAGCCTGCCCGTCGGAACAGTACGTTTGAGGAATATAGATGTCGCGCTGGCTGACAGTGGTAGGAATCGGTGAAGACGGCTTCAAGGGCTTGGGCAAAAATGCCCGACGTGCTCTGCTGGGTGCTTCGCGGATCATGGGTGGTCAACGGCAACTTGATTTGCTGCCGGTATGCATCCGTGGCGAGCGCCAGTTGTGGCCCAGTCCTTTCTCCCTTGAGCCGGTGTTGACACTTCGCGGCGAGCCGACCTGCGTGCTGGCCAGCGGCGACCCGATGTTCTTTGGTGTAGGCGCCAGTCTCGCGCGGCGTCTACCCAGCGATGAAATGCTGATCCTGCCGGCGCCCTCTTCCTGCTCTCTTGCCGCCGCGCGAATGGGCTGGCCGTTGCAGGATGTGGTGACCCTGTCGGTGGTCGCCCGCCCCATCGCCGCGCTCAACGCACAATTATTCAGCGGTGTTCGTCTGCTCGTGCTCAGCAACGACGGTCAAAGCCCTGCCGCAATTGCCACGCTGTTGCGCGAACGCGGGTTCGGGCCGAGTCGCCTGTGCGTGCTGGAACATCTGGGTGGTGAAGCCGAACGGCGCATCGACGGTGTCGCCAATGACTGGACCGACCCGGCCATCGCCGACTTGAACCTGATCGCCATCGAGTGCATCGCCGAAGCGGGTACGCCGCGCCTGTCACGACTGGCCGGCCTGCCGGATTCGGCCTTCAAGCACGACGGCCAACTGACCAAACGCGATGTGCGCGCGATCACCCTCGCCCGCCTCGCCCCGGTCCCCGGCGAACTGTTGTGGGACGTTGGCGCCGGCAGCGGTTCGATCGGCATCGAGTGGATGCGAGCGCACCCCAGCTGCCGCGCACTGGCGATTGAGGCCGATGAGGGTCGCCAGCAATTGATCGAGCACAACCGCGATGCCCTCGGTGTACCCGGCTTGCAACTGATTCGCGGCAGTGCGCCGCAAGCACTGGACGGACTCGAACGCCCGGATGCGATTTTCATTGGTGGCGGCGTGACCCGCGAAGGTGTGCTGGAGACCTGCTGGTCCCAGCTGAAACCTGGCGGCCGGCTGATCGCCAATGCGGTCACGCTGCAAAGCGAAATGACCCTGATGGCCTGGCGCGAACAGCACGGCGGCGAGCTGACGCGGATACATATCGCACAGGCGCAGCCGTTGGGTGACTTCGACACCTGGCGCCAGGCGTTGCCGATTACCTTGCTGGATGTGGTCAAACCCTTCGATGCGTGACGAAACCTGCGAACAATCCGCCCCCATGGCCCGCACGGCGGGCATCGCACTCGGCGATGCGGTGTGTCGTCATGCGCTGGATTTTGCCCGTAGCGTGGTGCCGGCGCAGGTTCAAGTCGAAGTGTTAGCCATTGACCGCCAGGGCGGGATTGTCGGTCAGGCGGGAGCTTTTCAATGAAACGCATGTTGTTGCTTGGCGGTGTCACGGAAGCCCTGGCCATTGCCCGAACCCTCGGGCCGGAACACATCTACAGCCTGGCCGGTGTTGGTCGCGTACCAACCGATCTGACCTGTCAGGTTCGCGTCGGCGGCTACGGTGGCGCTGAAGGACTGGCGCAGTTCATCCGCGATGAAGGGATCGGTCTGCTGCTGGACGCGACTCATCCTTATGCCGCACAAATCAGCCAGAACGCTGCGACCGCCGCTTGCTTGAGCGGTATTCCCTGCTGGGCGTTAAGGCGTCCGGCCTGGCAACCACAAGCCGGGGACGACTGGCGCGAAGTCAGCGACTGGGCCGAGTTGATCGAAGCGCTGCAACCCTTCCATCGACCGCTGTTTACCCTCGGCCGCGAACCTTTGCAGCACCTGCATGAAATCCCCCGGGAGCAATTCTGGACATTGCGCGCACTGGACGTTTATCCGGGCAACGAGCTTTGCGAAGTGATCGGTGCCCGTGGACCGTTCCTGATCGAGGAAGAACGCGAGCTGTTTGAACGTCGGCAAATTGATGTGCTGATCAGCAAGAACAGCGGCAGCACGGCTACCGAGCCGAAACTGGAAGTGGCGCGGGAGCGCCGGGTGCCGGTGATTGTTTTGAAGCGGCCGGTGTTGGCGGGGGTTGATCGGGAGTTTGCGTCGGTAGATGAACTGCTAAAAGTCCTGCCAGCGTCAGACGATTCCTGAAACCTACATTACATCGTGACTTTGCCGTCAACACGCTCAGAAGGAGCCGGCTATCCAGTCTATGGCTTCACTTCTATAGTTCCCGTTCTCTGCCCCCTCACCAGCACAGCAACCCAGCATCCTAGGGACGATCAAACTCGACCGGAGGAAAGTGTTGCTTGCCAACCTGTATCCCAAGGAATACGATCAAACATGATCAACTTCGAACGATCCCGAGCGTTCGGCGAATGGCTTGACTCATTGAGAGACACCATTGGCAAAGCCCGGATCATCGCCAGACTCCGAGCTGCCGAACATGGAAATTTTGGCGATTGCGAATCCGTAGGCGATGCTGTCTATGAAATGCGTGTCCATTACGGCCCAGGCTACAGAATGTACTTCACTCGCCAAGGCGAAGTTATCTACCTGCTGTTGGTGGGCGGTGACAAGTCAACTCAAAAACGAGATATAAAACGCGCTATCCAAATGGCGCAAAACATCGGAAATGAGGAGTAAATCATGACCGAACAATTCACCCGTTTCGATGCCGCCGAATTTCTCAAAACGCCAGAAGAAATGGCCGCTTATCTGGACGCTTGCTTTGAAGAAGATGCAGGCGACGGTGTTCTGATACGCGCAGCACTTAACGACATAGCACGAGCACAGGGCATGACACAGGTTGCCCGTGATGCTGGCCTGGGTCGTGAGAGTCTGTACAAAGCGTTGAGCAGCACCGGCAATCCTGAATTCGCGACTATCATGAAGGTTATGAAAGCCTTGGGCTTGCGCTTGCATACCATCGCTATCTGACGGCGCTGCGACACCACACCGCACGCCGCTTTTTTACTTATCGGCCCTGATCAGGCTAAATAGCCGCGCCTGATCGCCCACCCACCGGATCTGTCCCATGTCCCGACGACGGCTCGCAATTGCCTGGATCGCCTGCTTCGCAGTGCTGTTCAACATGCTCGCCATGCCGATGACCGGAGCGATGGCGCAGACGGCGAAATCGCCAGCCGAACAATTGATGTGGGGCAGTTTCTGTTCGTCCGGCGGTACGAAGATGGTGGCGATTTCCCTGGGCGATATCGAGCAGAAAGCCCCGCAGAGTGACGATCATTCCACCATGCAGCATTGCTGGTGCTGCTCCGGCTCGGCGCCATTGGTAGCGTTGCCCGGACATGTGCCGCAGCTGTATTACACGCGATTCGATGCCAATCGAAGCCAGCCCGCTGCCACGCTTGAAACGCCCACTCCGCGCCAGCAATGGCCGAGCCTCAACCCCCGCGCTTCTCCTCTGGTGTGATTCCTTCTCGCAATTGACCTGCGTTTTGAATCGTTCCGGAGAACTGTCATGTTGAACAAACTTATCGTTGTGGCCGCGTTGCTGCTGCCTGCCTGCTTTGCCAATGCCCATGAGTACAAGGCAGGGGAGCTGGAAATCGCTCATCCGTGGTCGCAAGAGTTGCCGCCCAATGCACCGACCGTCGCCGCTTACTTCGAGATTCATAACAGCGGTAAAACTACTGACCGGTTGCTCAGTGTCGAGTCACCCATTGCCGGCATTGCCCAGTTGCATGAGCATGTGAAACAGAACGACCTGATGAAAATGCAGCAGGTGCCGAGCGTCGAAATCCCGGCTGGCGGCACAGTCGTTTTCGCCCCGATGGCCTATCACGTGATGCTGCTGGAGCTAAAAGACCGCAGCCTGCTCAGCGATGGCAAACGTTTCCCGCTGACGATGCATTTCGAGAAGTCCGGTGACGTGACCGTCGAAGTCGCGGTGCAGAAAAAGGCACCGGATGGCACGCAAACGCACGCGCACGTCCAGTAATCAGAAGAGCTGAACACGCCCATGCGGCCGCTTAGCGCCAGGTCATCCGTACGCCGTCGTCAGCCATTGAGCCTGACTCCCCGCAGCAGCTGGATCGGCCTGTTCGCCATGTTGATGATCTTTATCGGCCCGCTGATTTCTCAGTCGATGCCGATGGATCAACGCGCCTCGACCTCCATAAGCATGTCGATGGACATGAGCATGGATATGTCGGTGACGGAGCACGCCGAGCAGGGTGCACAGCCCGCCGCCGAGCATTGTCCGCCAAAGGCCGAACATCACGCACTGTGGGAAAAATGCGGCTATTGCAGCCTGCTGTTCAACTGCCCGGCGCTCACCGGCGGCCAGTCTTTCGTCACATTCGACACGCCAAAAGCCACAACCTACCCCACCCCCTCCACCCGGCTGGGCCATGCCCGGCATGCCTTCTTCCCCGGCGCCCGCACCCGCGCTCCACCCGTCGTCGCGTAAACACTTACCCCGATCTCATACGATCCGGAAGACAGCCAAAGCACCCTGTCGGAGCGAGCTTGCACGCGAAGAGGGAGTGTCAGCCAACATTAATGTCGTCTGGCGCACCGCTTTCGCGAGCAGGCTCCCTCCCAC
>DQGF01000019.1:0-5110 GCA_003525045.1 Pseudomonas sp.
ACGTTGAAGTTGCCGACGCCGTTGACGCGGCTGACCGGGTCCTGAATGTGCGAGACGAGATAATTCGCGATGTCGTAGCGCGACATGCTGTTGTCGCTGGAAACAAACGCCGCCACCAGCAGAAATGAGGCGCTCGACTTCGTTACGCGGATGCCGCTCTGTTGCACAGGCGTAGGAAGTTGCGGCGTCGCAAGCTGCAGCTTGTTCTGCACCTGCACCTGCGCGATGTCGGGATTGGTCCCGGCCGCGAAGGTCAGCGTCGTGGTCGCGGTGCCGGAGTCGTCGGCATTGGACGATAGATACAACAGGTGATCGATGCCGCTCATCTGCTGCTCGATCACCTGCACCACGGTGTCCTGCACGGTTTGTGCGGATGCGCCCGGGTAGGTCACCTGGATCGCAATGGCCGGAGGCGCAATGCTCGGGTATTGGTTGATCGGAAGTTTGAGGATCGATAGTGCCCCGACCAGCATGATCACCAGGGCAATTACCCAGGCGAAAATCGGACGGTCGATAAAAAATTTCGACATGGTTTACTCCCCTTTGCCGCTGGAAGCCTTCTCAGCTACCTGTGCGGGGGCCGGGTTCTTTGCGCCAACGTTAGTGGCTTCAGTGGCTTTGACTTCAACGCCAGGTTTGACGTATTGCAGCCCTTCGGTGATCAGTCGATCGCCGGCCTTCAGGCCATCTTCGATCAACCATTGGCTGCCCACAGTGCGGCTGGCCTTGAGCTGACGCAGTTCGACCTTGTTGTCCGGGCCGACGACCAGTGCGGTCGGAGTGCCTTTGAGGTCGCGGGTCACGCCTTGTTGCGGAGCGAGGATCGCCGCGCTGTTCACGCCGGACTGCAACCGGGCGTGAACGAACATGCCGGGCAGCAGGGTGTGGTCAGGGTTGGGGAATACTGCACGCAAGGTGACGGAACCGGTGGTCTGGTCAACCGAAACTTCGGAGAACTCGAGCTTGCCGGGCTGCTTGTACTCGCTGCCGTCTTCGAGGGTCAGCTTGACTGCCGCGGCGGTGTCGCCAGCCTTTTGCAGACGACCGCTTTCGAGTTCGCGGCGCAGCTCGAGCAGTTCCACCGACGACTGAGTCACGTCGACGTAGATCGGGTCGAGTTGCTGAATCACTGCCATGGCGTCGGCCTGGCCGCTGGTCACCAGCGCGCCTTCGGTCACCGAAGAACGCCCGATGCGGCCAGAGATCGGCGCGTAAACCTTGGTGTAGCGCACGTTGATCTGGGCGGTTTGCAGGGTCGCTTCCGATTGCAGCCGGTTGGCCAGGGCCGTGTCGTATTCCTGGCGGCTGACAGCCTGCTCCTTAACCAGTTGCTGGTAGCGATCCGAGATCGACTTGGTCTGTTGCAGGTTGGCCTGGGCGCTTTTCAGGGTGGCTTCATAAACGGCCGGATCGATCTGATACAACTGCTGGCCGGCCTTGACGTCGGCGCCTTCCTTGAACAGACGTTTGAGAATGATGCCGTTGACCTGAGGGCGAACTTCGGCGACGCGGAACGCGCTGGTGCGGCCCGGAAGCTCGGACGTCAGGGTGAAGGCTTGTGGTTGCAGGGTTACGACGCCGACCTGAGGGGGCGGTGCGGCAGGTGCGGCCTCTTCCTTTTTGCATCCGCTTAGCAGTGTTGCCAAGGCGACGGCGGTGACCAGAGCGGTAACAGCTGGCTTGAATTGCATGAAAATCCTCGGGTCAGGCGCGCAAATTGCGCACAAGAAAGGTGGAAGGGTAAAAATTGTGCGCTGACTGGATAAGTAGCTTGCTAAGTAATATACTTACGTTCATGGTTGTTTGTAAATAGCTTGGCTGCGTACCCATACCGTTACAAAAGTTGTTCAAAGGTTCGAATTGTAGGCCGGTGACGACGCCTGAGAGCGCTCGCCCCACTTTTATTCAGCTGATATTCAGACATCGCTGAAGCATCCTGATTGAGGTTGTACTGCCATGGTCCGTCGTACCAAAGAGGAAGCTCAAGAAACCCGTAGCCAGATACTCGAAGCGGCCGAAAAAGCCTTTTTCGAGCGGGGCGTGGCGCGCACGACACTGGCGGACATCGCTACCTTGGCCGGCGTCACGCGCGGGGCCATCTATTGGCATTTCAGCAACAAGGCGGACCTGGTACAGGCCATGCTCGACACCTTGAAAGAGCCGCTGGATGAAATGGCCAAGGCCAGCGAAAGTGCGGATGAACTCGACCCACTGGGCTGCATGCGCAAGCTGCTGATTCATTTGTTTCATCAGGTTTCCCTGGACCCGAAAACCCGACGCATCAATGAGATTCTGTTTCATAAGTGCGAATTCACCGATGAAATGTGCGACCTGCGCCAGCAGCGCCGCACGGTCAGTCTCGATTGCAATGCGCGGATCGCCCTGGCCCTGAGTAATGCAGTGAATCGGGGACAGTTGCCGGAAAACCTCGACACCGCCCGCGCAGCCATCAGCCTGCATGCGTACATCGATGGCATCCTGTACCAGTGGCTGCTGGCGCCCGACAGTTTTCAACTGGACGCCGAAGCCGAACGCTGGGCCGATACAGGGTTGGATATGCTGCGCTTGAGCCCGAGTCTGTGCAAATAAAACAAAATCAATAAATGGATCCGGTTTTGACAATGCTCGACAGGGGTGAAGCTCCATTCTTGCTCGCATTGTCGCAATGGGGTGCTTTTATATACGTAGGCTCGCCCGGTTGACAGCTAGCGAGCTAAGTATTTTGTAGGGATTTTGTGTCGGGTGTTTGCGTGAGTGTGGCTTCGGCGTGATCTGCATTGCGCTGATTTGCCTCAGTGGTCTTGCTATTACCAGGATCCAGCGCAAGCTGAAAAAAGATCAGAAGACCAGACCCATTCGCCGTTCATACCCGATCCGGCCCTTGTAGGCTTCGCCGCTGTCGACCCAGCCGAATTTTGCGTACAGCGCGATGGCCGACACATTGTCGGCATCCACTGACAACTCCAGCCCCTTTATTTCCGGCCAGGCCTGGCGCGCCACTTCGGGCAAGGCTTGCAGGCAGGCCCTGCCGTAGCCTTTGCCCTGAGCGCGGTGATCCACTTGCAATGCATGCAGGGTCGCGCTGTGTTCGTCGGCCCACGCCGGCAGCACGGGCGGGCGTTTAAGCAGCAGAAAAGCGACGGGAATATCCTCGGCCAGCAGGGCAAATCCTTTGACGCCGGGGCCGGGTCTGGACAGCAAGGTGTGCAACGCACCGTGGATGTCGCCGCAGAACTTGATTTGTTCTTTGTGAACTTCAATGGCCTCTACCTGCCGGCGCTGGAGCACGTTCAGGCTTTCGTAAGGCACGAGTCGGATTATCACTGGAGTATTCTTTTTCCATCACCAATAGGTTGAGGATTCTAACGAGTTCGCGCCGCTGGATTATTTTTATTTCGATTGTCGATTTGGCGTTTTGCCAGACGACAAAGGGTGTCTTCACCACAAAAACCACGGAGAACCACCATGAACGCTACACACGAAATCCAGACCCTGATCGACACCTATCGTCAGGCGGTCATCGCCAAGGATGTCGAAAAAATCATGGCCCTGTATGCCGACGACATCGTCTCCTACGACGCCGTCAAGGCCCTGCAATTTCGGGGCAAGGCCGCCTACCGCGCGCATTGGCTGGAGTGCATGGAGATGTGCCAGGGCGCGCACACGTTTGACTTCGACCATATGAACATCGTGGTGGACGAGCACATCGCCTTCGCCCATTGGCTGGCCCATTGCGGTGGCACCAATGACAAGGGTGAAACCCAGGCCTGCTGGATGCGCGTGACTGCCTGTTATCGGCGCGAGGCTGGAAAATGGCGCATCGTCCACGAACATTGGTCAGCGCCGTTCGACATGATGAGCGGCACTGCGCTGTTCAACCTGGAACCCTGATCGTCGGGCTGTTTATCGGGAAGCAGCGCCAACATGCCAATCTGCAGCCATAGTTGATCCGTTCGATTAGGGCAGAGTCTCAAGAAATGGAGAGCGTCCATGAAATATCTATGCCTGGTCTACAGCAACGAGCTCGAGTTGCACTCGCTGCCCGAAAGCCCGAAAGACGCCGAATGCATGGCCTACGCCGAGTCGATCCAGGGCAGTGGCCGGATGCTCGCGGCGGAAGCGCTGGAGTCGGTGCAGACCGCGACCACCGTGCGCATGCGCAACGGGAAGATGTCGATCACCGACGGCCCATTCGCCGAAACCAAGGAACAGTTGGCCGGCTTCTACCTCATCGATGCCAGGGACCTCAATGAAGCCCTGCAGGTCGCCGGCAACATCCCGGCGGCCCGGGTGGGCTGTGTCGAGGTGCGCCCCGTTCGCCAGTTGAATCCCTGAATAACAAGCACAAAACAGGAGATCTGCATGAGCCCGCAACCCCGTAAAAAGCAATCTGCCGAGTTCGAGTCAGTGACGCTGGTGACCGAAGGCATGTCGGACTGATGGCTGACGTCCCGGTTACGGCGCGGGTCGAGCAGGTCTACCGGGAAGACTCACGGCGGATTCTGGCGACCCTGATCCGCTTGCTCGGCGATTTCGATCTTGCCGAAGAAGCCTTGCACGAGGCGTTTTTCGTCGCGGTCGAGCGTTGGCAGCGTGACGGCGTGCCGGACAATCCGCGTGCCTGGCTGGTGTCCACCGGGCGCTTCAAGGCCATTGATGTGTTGCGTCGGCGTGCGGTTTTCAACGCGTCCCGACCCATGTTGATCGCGCAACTGGAGGCGCTGGAGCAAGCCGACTGGAGTGACGAAGACGTGGAAGACGACCGCCTGCGCCTGATCTTCACCTGCTGTCACCCGGCACTGGCCGCGGACGCCCAAGTGCCTTTGACCCTGCGGGAAGTTTGCGACCTGACTACCGAAGAAATCGCTCGGGCGTTTCTCTGCGCGCCGACCACCATTGCCCAGCGCATCGTGCGCGCCAAAGCGAAAATCCGTGATGCGAAAATCCCTTATCAAGTGCCGACCCTGACCGAGTTGCCCGAGCGCCTCGACAGCGTGCTGCGCGTGATTTACCTGGTGTTCAACGAAGGTTACTCGGCGTCCGTCGGCACCGAACTGACCCGCGAGGAGTTGACCCGCGAGGCGATACGGCTCCCCCGGGGGGGGGGGGG
>DQGF01000019.1:5384-6017 GCA_003525045.1 Pseudomonas sp.
AGGCGATACGGCTCGGCAGGGTGTTGGTCGAGTTGCTGCCGGAACCGGAGGTGATGGGCCTGCTGGCGTTGATGCTGTTGCACGAGTCGCGACGTCTGGCCAGGACCTCGGTGAGTGGCGAGTTGATTGTGCTGGATGAGCAGGACCGGTCGTTGTGGGATGCCGAGATGATCGCCGAAGGCTGCGCGCTGGTGGAGCGGGCACTGACGACCCGACGTTTCGGGCCTTATTGCCTGCAGGCAGCGATCGCGGCGGTGCATGCCGAAGCCCTGACGGCGGGGGAGACGGACTGGCCGCAGATTGTCGGTCTGTATGACGTGCTGCTGCGGGCCATGCCTTCGCCGGTGATCGAGCTGAACCGGGCGGCGGCACTGGCCAAGAGGGATGGACCGTTGGCGGGGTTGACGTTGATTGAAGGGATTTTGCAGCGCGGCGAGCTGCTGGATTACCACTTGGCGCATTCGGCGCGGGCGGAGTTTTGTCGGCAGTTGGGGCGGGTGGATCAGGCGCGGGCGGCGTATGAGCGGGCGCTGGAGTTGACGCAGCAGGTGCCGGAGCGGCGGTTTATTGAAGGGCGGCTCAAGGCGCTGGAGTGATGTGATCTTGCGGGCCCATTCGCGGGCAAGCCTCGCT
>DQGF01000459.1 GCA_003525045.1 Pseudomonas sp.
GACACACCGCTTTCGCGAGCAGGCTCGCTCCCGCAGGTTACCCGCCTGACTGAATATCACTGAGCAGGATTCCATGACTCCCTTGCCCGCACCCTTACGCTGGCTGTATTCCCTTGAGTGGCGCCGGGGTTTTTTCGACTGGGCACGCAGCGACGGCGTGACCTGGGTCTACATTTTCAAAATGCTGTTCGCCGCGTTCCTGACCTTGTGGCTGGCCATGCGCCTGGAGTTGCCGCAACCGCGCACCGCGATGATCACTGTATTCATTGTCATGCAGCCGCAAAGCGGCCACGTGTTCGCCAAGAGTTTTTATCGCTTTCTCGGCACCCTGACCGGGTCGGCGGTGATGGTCGCGCTGATCGCCTTGTTCGCCCAAAATATTGAACTGTTTCTCGGCTCGCTGGCGATCTGGGTCGGCATTTGCACAGCCGGCGCGGCGCGTTATCGCAACTTCCGCGCCTATGGTTTTGTGCTCGCCGGGTACACCGCCGCGATGGTCGGCTTGCCCGCGCTGGCGCACCCGGATGGCGCGTTCATGGCCGCTGTGTGGCGGGTGCTGGAAATCTCCCTGGGGATTCTTTGCGCCACCGTGGTGAGCGCCGGCATACTGCCGCAAACCGCCAGCGCCGCGATGCGCAATGCTTTGTATCAGCGCTTCGGCGTGTTCGCGTTGTTTGTCACCGATGGCTTGCGCGGTCGTAGCGAACGGGACGCTTTTGAAGCCAGCAACGTACGCTTCATCGCGGAAGCAGTGGGGCTCGAAGGCTTGCGCAGCGTCACGGTTTTCGAAGACCCGCACATGCGTCGGCGCAACGGTCGGCTCAGTCGCTTGAACAGCGAGTTCATGGGCATCACCACGCGGTTCAATGCCTTGCACCAACTGCTCGAACGCTTGCGCTGCAATGGCACGGATCACGTGGTCGCGGCGATCAAGCCGGGTTTGCAGGACCTCACCGAATTGCTCGACGGCTTCAGCGGTCGCGCCCTGACCAGTCCCGACGCCGCTAGACTGACGACTGCATTAACCACCTACAAGGCAGACTTGCCAGCGAAAGTCCGCAGCCTGCGGGCGACGTTTCAAGAGAGCGATCCGAGCGACGCCGAGCAGCTTGATTTTCATACCGCTTACGAACTGCTTTATCGCTTCGTCGACGATCTGCACAGTTATGCACAGACCCATGCCTCCCTGGCCGATCACAACCACGAGCGGGAACGCTGGGACGAACCTTTCACCCCGCGAACCAACTGGCTGGTTTCGGCGGCATCGGGGATTCGCGCAACGTTCATTCTGCTGGTGCTTGGTAGCTATTGGGTCGCCACGGCGTGGCCGAGCGGGGCGACCATGACCCTGATTGCCGCGGCCACTGTGGGGCTGTCCGCCGCGACACCGAATCCAAAACGCATGGCGTTTCAAATGGCCTGCGGCACCCTGCTTGGAGCCTTGATCGGCTTCGTCCAAACGTTTTTCATCTTCCCCTGGATCGACGGTTTTCCATTGCTCTGCGTGATGCTCGCACCGGTGATCGTGCTCGGTGCGTTCTTCAGTTCACGCCCGCAATACGCCGGTGTCGGTCTCGGTTTGTTGATCTTCTTCAGCACCGGTTCGGTGCCGGACAACCTCACCGTCTACAACCCCTACGCGTTCATCAACGACTACATCGCCATGGTGCTCGGTATGCTGGTCTGCGCGGCGGCTGGAGCCATCATCCTGCCGCCCAACAGCCGCTGGTTATGGCGGCGGCTGGAGCAAGACCTGCGTGGTCAGGTGGTCTACGCCATCAGCGGCAAGCTCAAAGGGCTGGCGTCGGGTTTTGAAAGCAGCACGCGGGACTTGTTGCACCAGGCCTATGGTCTCGCCGCGGGCCAGCCGCAGGTGCAACGGGACCTGCTGCGCTGGATGTTCGTGGTGCTGGAAGTCGGTCACGCGATCATTGAATTGCGCAAGGAGCAGGCGATCCTGCCGGTGCATCCGGCTTATGCCGAATCCCAGCCATGGCGCCAGGCCATCCGCGTCATGGGCCGCTCGTTGGTGCGACTGTTTCTGCAACCGAGCCAGAGCAATCTGCAGCGCAGTCTGATCGCGGTCGACCATGCGATCAGCCGCGTGCAGGCCACCGACGAACCCTTCGCCCCGCACTTCGACACCTCGGCATTGCGCCGGGTGAAGAGCTATCTGCACTTCATCCGCACCTCGTTGCTCGATCCGCAATCACCGCTTGCGGCATACGCCAACACCAAGCCCCAAGGACTTGAACATGCCTCGTGAAATCGCCTTCCACGGCGTCTACATGCCAACCATGACGCTGATGTTTTTCATCGCCGCGGCGCTGGCCTGGGCACTTGACCGATTCCTGTCCGGGTTCGACCTGTATCGCTTCTTCTGGCACCCGGCGCTGCTGCGCCTGAGTCTGTTTACCTGTCTGTTCGGCGCCCTGGCGCTGACTGTTTACCGTTGAGAACGTCCTGATGAAAAAGCTTTTCAGCCTGCTCGCCACCCTGTTGGTGCTGGCGCTCGCGATATGGATCGGCCGGACCCTTTGGGTGCATTACATGGACACGCCGTGGACCCGTGATGGCCGGGTGCGCGCCGATATCATCAATGTCGCTGCCGACGTCACCGGGGAAGTGGTGGACGTACCGGTGCGCGACAACCAGCTGGTAAAGAAGGGCGATTTGCTGATGCGCATCGACCCCGAGCACTACCGTATTGCAGTCAAGCAGGCGCAGTCCTTGGTCGCCTCGCGCAAGTCGACATGGGAGATGCGCAAGGTCAACGCCCATCGCCGCGCCGACATGGACAACCTGGTGATCTCCCGGGAAAACCGCGACGACGCCAGCAACATCGCCGACTCGGCTCTGGCCGATTACCAGCATGCCCAGGCACAACTGGAAGCAGCAGAATTGAACCTCAAACGTACCGAGGTGCGGTCGGCGGTGGACGGCTACGTGACCAACCTCAAC
>DQGF01000463.1 GCA_003525045.1 Pseudomonas sp.
TACGTCGCCCCCACGTACGACACGGGCGATGGCTGGATCAGCACGATGCGTCACATTGCACTCGAAGGCCGCTGTTGGGTGCTCGGCAGTGGCACCGCGCTACGCGGCAGTGACATCCCCGACGACTTCCCGGCGCGTGCGCAACTGTTTGCCGATCCGGACGAATGGATCAACGACGGCGACTCGGTGGTGGTCAGTCCTCAAGGTCGGATCGTGGCCGGCCCATTGCACCGCGAGGCAGGCATTCTGTACGCGGACATCGACGTCGCACTCGTGGCGCCGGCCCGGCGGGCGCTCGATGTCACCGGGCACTACGCGCGCCCTGACATTTTCGAACTGCAAGTGCGGCGCACACCGGCGACAGCGGTGCGTTACATTGACGGCTGAAAGCAGGTACACGTCAGGCTATTCTATCGCCTGGCCATTCATCGAGGAGTCATGCCATGAGCATCGAACATTCTTACAAGGGCAGTTGTTTTTGCGGCGCCGTCGAGTTCACCGTCAGCGGCGAGCCGGACGCGATGGGCTATTGCCATTGCGAGTCGTGCCGGCACTGGTCAGCAGGGCCGGTCAATGCCTTCACGCTGTGGAAACCCGAGGCGGTGCAGGTGACTCGGGGTGCTGACAACATCGGCACCTACAACAAGACCCCGCAGAGTTACCGCAAGTGGTGCAAGACGTGCGGCGGGCATCTCTTTACCGAACACCCCGGGATGGGGCTCATCGACGTGTATGCCGCGGTTATTCCGGATCTTGCGTACGCGCCGGGCGTTCACGTCCACTATCAAGAGAGCGTGCTGCGCATCAAGGATGGATTGCCCAAGCAGAAGGATGTCCCCAAGGAATCGGGGGGCTCGGGGATCAGCGTGGAGGAATAATGCCGGGATTTCGCAGGTGGAGTCGGTGAATCGGGGCATCTGATCCGTATTTTCCTTCGCCATCTGCCGCTGTCATGCACGCCGTCCCGAGCTCACAATGACAGCCTATTCCGCATGCGCAGCCACCGCTGCACCGCATACACATGACATAGGAGGCCCCATGGGCAAGATGGCATTTTTCCTGGGTGGATTTCTGGTGTTGACCATTTTGATCGGCGCCCTGGCCACCATTTCTCCCGTTTAGTCCCTCATGCCGTGCAGCTGCCGATCAGACCTCTTCGCGCCAGCGCCGCGCCTGGATGAGCAAGGCGGGCGCGAAGTGCAGCATGACCATCCGCACCAGATGATGGGTCAGGATGAACACCACGTTCAGTCCGCCACTGAAGGCGACGATGGCGATGGTCTCGACGGCGCCTGGCATATACGCCAGCCACAGGATCAAGGGATCGCTGCCCAGCACCCGCCCGGCGACTACAGCAAAGGCCGCTGCGATCAGCAGCATGAAACCCATACTGGGCAACATGGCCGCCGCCGTTTGGCTGTCCCACGACTTGAACATCAGGCCGGTTGCGATCCCCAGGACGATTTGCACATAGCCAAGGCTGAGGGGCAGCGTGGGGGAAAAACGCAAGTTGCTGGCGAACAACGCGCTCGCGAGTATCGAACCCAGCAACAGGCCATGGGGAATACCGGCGTACTGCAGCGCGATACCGACGCTGATGGCAATCAGCAAACAGAAGAGGGTTTTCATGGGTGCTGACGAATCTTCCTTAATTCTTGTAATAACCCAACGCTTGCATCAAGTCGTCCATTTAGGGCAAACACCTTTTCCCACTTAACGGCTTGAAGCGTCACGTGCGCCTGGCTCAATACAGTGAAACCCTTGCCAGCAAACAGCACAACGCCTCCACATCGGGAGGCGTTGCGGTTTATAGCATTACCTTTGAGTTATTTGAGATCGAAGCGATCCAGGTTCATCACCTTGGTCCAGGCGGCGACGAAGTCTTTGACGAACTTCTCCTTCGCGTCGTCGCTGGCATAGACCTCAGCCAGGGCCCGCAGCTGCGCATTCGAGCCAAAGACCAGGTCGACACGCGTCGCTGTCCACTTCGCGTCGCCGGTTTTGCGATCACGCCCTTCAAACTCCTCATTAGCCTCCGAGGTCGGTTTCCATTCGACGCCCATGTCCAGCAGATTTTTGAAGAAGTCGTTGGTCAGCGCTTCCTGCTGCTGCGTAAACACCCCGTGCCGGGTTTGTCCGACGTTGGTGTTCAGCACGCGCAGGCCGCCAATCAGCGCGGTCATTTCCGGCGCGGTGAGGGTCAGCAGTTGCGCCTTGTCGATCAGAAGCGCTTCGGCCGGGACGCTGTAGCGCGACTTGACGTAGTTACGGAAGCCATCGGCAATGGGTTCCAGAAATCCGAACGACTCGACATCGGTTTGCTCTTGCGAGGCGTCCATCCGACCCGGAGTGAACGGCACAGTCACGTTGTGCCCGGCATTTTTCGCCGCCTGTTCGACGCCGGCACTACCGGCCAGCACGATCAGGTCTGCCAGGGATATTTTCTTGCCGCCGCTGTTGAACTCGCTTTGGATGCCTTCAAGTTTTGCCAGCACGTTCGCCAGTTGTTCAGGCTGGTTGGCCTGCCAGAACTTCTGCGGGGCGAGACGCAGGCGTCCGCCGTTGGCGCCGCCGCGTTTGTCGGAGCCACGGAAGGTGGAGGCCGCCGCCCAGGCAGTGGATACCAACTGCGATACGGTCAGGCCCGAGTTCAGCAGTTTGCTCTTGAGGGCGGTGACGTCGCTGTCGTCGACCAGGGCATGGTCGACGTCCGGGATGGGGTCTTGCCACAGCAGTTCTTCGCTGGGCATTTCCGGGCCGAAGTAGCGCGAGAGTGGGCCCATGTCGCGGTGGATCAGCTTGAACCAGGCACGGGCGAAGGCGTCGGACAACTGGTCCGGATTTTCGAGGAAGCGCCGGGAGATCGGTTCGTAGATCGGGTCGAATCGCAGTGCCAGGTCTGTGGTCAGCATGGTCGGATTACGCCGCTTGGACGGGTCGTGGGCGTCCGGAATGCTGCCGGCGCCGGCGCCATCTTTGGCTGTCCACTGGTTGGCACCGGCCGGGCTGTGGGTCAGTTCCCACTCGAAGCCGAACAGGTTCTCCAGATAGTTGTTGCTCCATTGTGTCGGCGTGGTGGTCCAGGTCACTTCCAGGCCGCTGGTAATGGTGTCCGGGCCTTTGCCGGTACCGAAACTGTTTTTCCAGCCCAGACCTTGCTGATGAAGGTCGGCGGCTTCGGGTTCGGCCCCGACATTGTCGGCAGGGCCGGCGCCATGGGTCTTGCCGAAGGTGTG
>DQGF01000189.1:0-154 GCA_003525045.1 Pseudomonas sp.
TCGCCGGGCTTGGCGCCCTGAGCGACTTTGATCTGCAGCACTTCAGCGTTGACCAGGTATTCCGGGGTCACGCCGAAACGGCCGGTCGCGACTTGCTTGATCTTCGAGCTCTTGATGGTGCCATAACGCGCCGGGTCTTCGCCGCCTTCGCCGG
>DQGF01000189.1:448-2416 GCA_003525045.1 Pseudomonas sp.
CGGGTCTTCGCCGCCTTCGCCGGAGTTGGAACGCGCACCAAGGCGGTTCATGGCTTCGGCCAGGGCTTCGTGAGCTTCCGGCGACAAGGCGCCGAGGGAGATGCCCGCGGAGTCAAAGCGCTTGAGCACCGATTCCAGCGGTTCGATCTCGCTGATGTCCAGCGGCGTGTCCAGGGTCTTGACCTTGAACAGGTCACGGATCATCGACACCGGACGGTTGTCCACCAGCGCCGTGTATTCCTTGAACTTGCTGTAGTCGCCCTGCTGCACAGCGGCTTGCAGGGTGTTGACCACGTCCGGGTTGTAGGCGTGATATTCACCACCGTGGACGAACTTCAGCAGACCGCCCTGCTGGATCGGCTTGCGCGGGCTCCAGGCTTCGGCAGCCAGGGCTTTCTGCTCGGCTTCGATATCGATGAAACGTGCACCCTTGATCCGGCTTGGCACACCACGGAAGCTCAGGTCGCAGACTTCTTCAGACAGGCCGATGGCTTCGAACAGCTGCGCACCGCGATAGGACGCGATGGTGGAGATACCCATCTTCGACAGGATTTTCAGCAGGCCTTTGGTGATGCCTTTACGGTAGTTCTTGAACACCTCATAGAGGTCGCCCAGCACTTCACCGGTGCGGATCAGGTCGCCCAGCACTTCGTAAGCCAGGAACGGATAGACCGCCGAGGCACCGAAACCGATCAGCACCGCGAAGTGATGCGGGTCGCGCGCGGTAGCGGTTTCCACGAGGATGTTGGAGTCGCAACGCAGGCCTCTTTCGGTCAAGCGGTGGTGCACCGCGCCGGTGGCCAAAGAGGCGTGGATCGGCAACTTGCCCGGGGCAATGTGACGGTCACTCAGCACGATCAGAGTACGGCCGGCGCGCACAGCTTCTTCAGCCTGATCGGCGACGTTGCGCACGGCGGCTTCGAGGCCGACGCTCTCGTCGTAGTTGAGATCGATGACCTGGCGTTCGAAGCCCGGACGATCGAGGTTCATCAGCGAGCGCCACTTGGCCGGGGAAATGACCGGCGAGCTGAGGATCACGCGCGAGGCGTGTTCCGGCGACTCCTGGAAGATGTTGCGCTCGGCACCGAGGCAGATCTCCAGCGACATGACGATGGCTTCACGCAGCGGGTCGATCGGCGGGTTGGTCACCTGCGCGAACTGCTGACGGAAATAGTCGTACGGCGTGCGCACGCGCTGGGACAGCACGGCCATCGGCGTATCGTCGCCCATCGAGCCGACCGCTTCGTAGCCTTGCTCGCCGAGCGGACGCAGCACCTGGTCGCGCTCTTCGAACGTGACCTGGTACATCTTCATGTACTGCTTGAGCTGATCGACATCATAGAAAGCCGAACCGTGGTCGTTGTCTTCCATGGTCGCCTGGATGCGCAGGGCATTCTTGCGCAGCCATTGCTTGTACGGATGACGCGACTTCAAGCGGTTGTCGATGGCGTCGGTGTCGAGGATCTGCCCGGTTTCGGTGTCCACGGCAAAGATCTGGCCCGGCCCGACACGGCCCTTGGCGATTACGTCTTCAGGCTGGTAGTTCCAGACACCGATTTCCGAGGCCAGGGTGATGAAACCGTTCTTGGTGGTGACCCAGCGCGCCGGGCGCAGACCATTGCGGTCGAGCAGGCACACCGCGTAACGACCATCGGTCATCACCACGCCAGCCGGGCCGTCCCAAGGTTCCATGTGCATCGAGTTGTATTCGTAGAACGCACGCAGATCCGGGTCCATGGTTTCGACGTTCTGCCACGCAGGCGGAATGATCATCCGTACGCCACGGAACAGGTCGATGCCACCGGTAACCATCAGCTCAAGCATGTTGTCCATGCTGGAGGAGTCGGAACCGACGCGGTTGACCAGCGGGCCGAGTTCTTCCAGGTCCATCAGATCGTTGGTGAACTTGGTGCGACGGGCCACGGCCCAGTTGCGGTTGCCGGTGATGGTGTTGATCTCGCCGTTGTG
>DQGF01000189.1:2773-4235 GCA_003525045.1 Pseudomonas sp.
GTGTTGGTGGAGAAGCGCTGGTGGAACACGCAAATCGAGGTTTGCAGGCGCTGGTCGCTCAGGTCTGGATAGAAGGCGGTCAAATCCGCCGGCATCATCAGGCCTTTATAAATGATGGTCTTGTGGGAAAAGCTGCAGATGTAGTGATCGACGTCGGCGGCGTTGGCCACGGACGAGCGGCGACGGGCGCTGAACAGTTTGATCGCCATGTCCTGATCGCTCAGGCCTTCACCACCGATGAACACTTGTTCGATCTGGGGCAGGCGCTCGAGCGCAAGGCGGCCGAGGACACTGGTGTCGATCGGCACTTTGCGCCAGCCGACCAGGGTCAGACCTTCGGCCAGGATCTCGCGGTTCATGTTCTCGCGAGCGGCTTCAGCTTTCACCGGGTCCTGGTTGAAGAAGACCATGCCCACCGCATATTGCTTGGGCAGTTCGACGCCGAAGGTTTCCTGGGCGATCGCACGCAGGAACACATCCGGCTTCTGAATCAGCAGACCGCAACCGTCACCGGTTTTGCCGTCGGCGTTGATCCCACCGCGGTGGGTCATGCAGGTCAGGGCCTCGATGGCCGTTTGCAAAAGGGTATGACTGGGTTCGCCCTGCATATGGGCTATCAGGCCGAAACCACAGTTATCCTTGAATTCATCTGGTTGGTACAGACCTGCTTTCATAGACACTTTCTCACCAGGCTGCCCCTTATCGAGGCAAATTTCTTTTCAATTCAACCACTTGCCATCCACGCCGAACGTACGCCAGCTTTGCGGGGGCAAAAGGGAGGTCATTGTACACACCGACACAGGAGCTCACAAATTTGACGACGAAATGTCGTAAATCTATGTCGCATTTGTGAAAGGTTTAAAACTATCTACTGTGCTAGTCAAAACTTTTTTAATTTTGACCGCTACGACTCAAAAACTACTGTGACGCAGACACCACAAGGCACGCGGTCTTGGGAGACGGCATGCGCTTGCAGAAATTTTGAGGTGCCGGGAAGGCGGCCTGGGTAAGGCCGCCGAATCTTCAGCGAGTTGCTGCCAGTTCCTGTTGGACGCTGGCGACAGTGCGAGGCCAAGGTTTACCAGCCTGAACCTTCGCTGGCAAGGCCTTGATGGCGCTAAGGGCTGCATCGCGGTTGGCGAAGCTTCCGTAGGTGATGACGTAAAGCGGTTTGCCGTTGAGCACTTTCTTGAAATAACGGTACTCACCGCCCTGCTCTTTCACGAAGTTTTGCGCGGACGCTTCGGAGCTGGTGCCGAGGATCTGCACCACGTAGTTGCCTGGAGCTTGCCCTGCGTACCAGGTGCCACCGGCGGCTTTGGCCACGGTGGTTGGCTTCTCCGCAGGCTTCTCCGCGGGCTTGGCGGCAGTCGCCGCGGCAGGCTTGGCTGGCGCCGGGACCGGTTTCGCAGCAGGTGTCGGCGCGGGCTTGGCCGTCGCGACCTGAGTCGGAGCAGGCGCT
>DQGF01000189.1:4528-4835 GCA_003525045.1 Pseudomonas sp.
CAGGCGCTGGCTTGGCAGCCGATGTCGGCGCCGGACCTGGCTGGATGCCGGCAGGCGGTGCAGTCGTCGTCACGGTCGGTGGCTTAGCGCTGGAACCTTCTAGCGGCACGCCATCATCGCCCTCGGTGATGCCGCCGGCAGCTTCGGCCAGGGGACCGCGCATGACCGGTTGCGAGTTACCGACCAGCGGTAATGGCATCGGTTGGGAATTACCATTGAATTCCACGGACGGAGCACCGCCGCTGTCAGGTTGCGCCTGACCGGGCGGCAGTTGCGCCTGCTCGTTGGCAGGAGCGCCAGTGGTCGG
>DQGF01000189.1:5135-5912 GCA_003525045.1 Pseudomonas sp.
CAGGAGCGCCAGTGGTCGGTGCTTTGCTGCGACCCGGCATCAACCAGGCGGCGGCTACCGCGACCACGACTACGGCGGAAATCGCCAATACGTGTTTCTTCGGCATATTGAACCCCATACTTGGACGCTTCACCGCTGAGCGGCTGGCAATCATGGCTTCGATCATCGCATCGCGGGCAACCTGGTTGATGGTGCCAGGCCAACCGTCGGAGCTTTCGTGAATATCAGAGATCTGATTCGCGGTGAAAAGTTCGATACCCCGACCGGCGCCCTCGAGCCGCTGGTCCAGATATTCCCGGGTTTCCTCTTCAGTGTAAGGCTGCAACTCAATGACGTGAAAACGCTCTTCTTCGAGACTCAGCTGATCCAGCTGAGCGATCAGCGAGGACTCGCCGAACAGGAACACATGCGGACGACCTTCCGGCGCGCCCGCAGCCAGGGCCATCAAGGCCTCCAGCGCAGACTCGTCGAGTTGCTCGGCATCATCCACCAGCAAGTAGACTTCCTGCCCCGTGAGCGCCAGTTGCACCACTTGAGCCAGAATCGCGCCGATCTCGGGCTTAGCAACGTTCAGCGCCTGAGCCACCTGATGCAGCACGCCGGTCGCGTCGCCGGCACCACGGGCGGAAACCACCACACTCTGCACCGACTGCTTGTTGGTGCTGGCCACCAGGGCCTGACGCAACAGGGTCTTGCCACTGCCTTGCGGGCCGGTGACGACCAACAGCAACTGGCTGTAGCGTGCCAGGTGATGCAGTTGTCCCAGCACCGGTTTGC
>DQGF01000177.1:0-407 GCA_003525045.1 Pseudomonas sp.
ATAGGCGACAGTTGCTATGCAAAAGCGCTACCCACTGCCGGCGAGGGCGGCCTGGCCTGGGGTTCCACCTTGAACATGGCTAGCAAAAAATCCCTGAATAACTGCATACGTTATGCCGGCCGATCCGGTGGCACGCCGAATACCTGCCGAGTGGTGTTGGCCAAGTGCCGAGATTAATGGCGCGGCAGCGAAGCGGGCCCTTGAGGCATCAACCCGGGCCATTGTGCAGTACGAGCCGATCCATCCAGCGATCAACGCGTGCTCAGGACCAACGACCTCTCACTACCAGCCCCAGCAATTCTCGATGGCCGCTGACGCCTGTTTTTCGATACAGCCGCTTGATGTAGGTAGCGGCGCTTGAGCGCTGGACGCCCATCAGAGGCGCAATCTCTTCCGCCCCCAGGCCA
>DQGF01000177.1:695-3343 GCA_003525045.1 Pseudomonas sp.
GGCGCAATCTCTTCTGCCCCCAGGCCACTGAGCAAATGCCTGAGCAGTTCACGGTCCCGACGAGTCAGTTCGGGATAGAGTTGCTCGACGCGTTGACTCAGCAAGGACGGCATTTGATTGGCTTCGATATAGGCACGATAGTGCAATCGCGTGACTTGAATCAGTAACGGCGCAACCGACTCGATAAATTCGATTTCGCGCTGATTGAAGTTGCCGTGCTCACGACCTCGATAGAAGTTGATCGACAGCCAGCCCCCGCCCTCCTCCTGATGATTGAGCAAGGCCATGCGCTGGGAGATTTGCGGCTGTTCGTAACAGACTCGCCGATAGTCACGATGGGTGATGTCTTCGACTGACTGAAGCTGGGCCAGGATCCGCGCACCACCGTATTTCGCCCTATGACCGAGCATCGCCTGGCGATTGCCATCCAGGCTGTGAAAACGCTCGACGTAATCCCGGGAAATACGCGATATCTCCACCAGCCTTGCCTGATCGGAACACGACAACACCTGCGGCTCCTGGCCCTCGGGATAAGCGAAAATGGTGCATTGAGCCAGCGGCATCACACCCCGCACCAACGTCAGTAACTCTGCCGCCAGCCAGGTCCGGCAGTCCTCGCCCACCCTGGCCAATAAATGGGCGATTTGCCCCGTCGTCAGTGGGACCTGGTTGTAAACGGTGGTGAGCGGCCAGTGGTTCATTCAGGGATCAATTCGCGCGATGAAGGTTGGCGTTCATGGGGCAGCGTGCGCACCAGTATGGCAGCCACCAGTAACAGCAGCGCCGCGTACAGACAACCGGCCGTATAGGTATGGGTCAGGTCTTTGAGCCAGCCTACCACCAAGGGGTTGAGGGCCGACCCCAGATTACCCACTGCGTTAATCACCGCGATGCCCACTGCCCGGGCTTGAAAACTCAACGAGCGATCCGGCAGGGTCCAGAAAATCGACATGGCCGTATAGGAACCCGTCGCCGCCATGCAGACCCCGGCCAGTTGCACGATCGGCTCGCTCGACAGGGCCGTGCAGAACCAGCCCGCTGCGGCCATCAGCATCGGCAGCGCCAAGTGCCAGCGCCGCTCCTGGGTCAGGTCTGAGTGTCGGCCCCAGAGGATCATGCCCACAATGGTGCATATTTGCGGAATTGCTGACAACAATCCGACCAGCGTATTGCTCTGACCAGCGCTGAAGCTCTTGACGATCAACGGCGTCCAGACCGCGATCATCGCCAAGGTGTTGACCAGGCAAAAGTACACCAGACAGAACAGAATCACCGCAGGCGACAGCAACTCACGTCCCCAGTGCGCGTGAGGGGAAGGTGCCTGACGGTCCCGCTCCATCAACTCGGCCAGCTGCAGTTTCTCATCTTCGCTCAGCCAGCGTGCCTGGCGCGGCTTATCGTCCAGATAACCGTACACCGCCAGACCGAGTACGACGCTGGGCAATCCTTCGAGGAGAAACAGCCATTGCCAGCCTGCCAGTCCCCAGTGGCCATCAAGCCCCAAAATGGCACCGGACAAGACCGAACCAAAGCCGGCGGTAAACGGCATGGCGATCATGAACAGCGCATTGGCCCGCGCCCGATACGCCGCCGGAAACCAGAACGTCATATACAACAGGACACCGGGCAGAAATCCCGCTTCGGTGATACCTACTAACGCACGCAACCAATACAGGCTGGCCGCGTCATGCGCAAACAGGGTGGCGGTCGACGCCACGCCCCAGGCAATCATCAGGCTGCCGATCCAGCGACGGGCGCCGAGTTTCGCCAGGGCCATGTTGCTGGGGATGCCGCACGCGATGTAGGCCAGGTAGAAAATCGTCGTTGCCATGCCGAACTGGGTACTGCTCAAGCCCAGGTCGTCCATCATCGTCAGCCCGGCAAAGCCGATATTGATACGGTCCAGAAATGAAAAAACGAAGCAGATGAAGAGAAACCACAGCAGGCGTTTCGAGACTTTGGCGATGACCGGCGGATTAGCGCCGGCCTCCTCGCCAGGGGTCACAGCAGGACGGGGTGGCATAGGGTGATCCTGTTTTTGTAATTATTGGCTGACGCAAGGTTTTACAGGTCCTGCACGGCGCATTCGATCAGTGCGTCGAAGCGCTCGACATCGTTCAGTGCCTCGGCCGCCAGCAGCGCCAGCTTGACCAGAAACAACTCGCTGTCGTTACCCGTACGATCAATTGCCTCGGCGAGCCGATCGTAGACGCGCTCGAGGTCTGCCACGTTCATCGACTGACTCATGGTTGGTGACTCCCGTTGTGGCCAAGGGCCTGGTTTAATCCATGGCGCAAACGCTCTGCATCCAGCTGCAACCAGCGGGCGCAGACGTGCTGGTCCGGGCGCGCCAGATAGGCGGCGCCTGCGTGCTGCACGCCATAACGCGCGCTGAACAGATCGTCGGGATCGGCCAGGGTCAGATCAGCGTGTTGCACCTGACTGACGCCGTTCATGGCGATCGCGATCACTTGTATCGGCAGGCCCTGACGGCGCAGGGCCTGGACTTGGGCAACAACGTCGGCATCGAGTACCGCCGCGTCAGTGAAGCAGATCAAATGATAGGCGGGCGCCAGCTTATCGAACAAATAGTGCTGCTCGGCCAGACGAACATTGAGCAACGGCGCACCGTTGCGCGGCCCGCCGGT
>DQGF01000177.1:3621-4500 GCA_003525045.1 Pseudomonas sp.
ATTGAGCAACGGCGCACCGTTACGCGGCCCGCCAGTGAACAGCAGGTTATCGTCGTCCACCGCGTTGAGGCGCGAATCAGCGTAGTCGTGAGCCCTTGAGGTCCGCCAGTGATACAGCGGGCGCACGAACTCCCGGGTCAACGACAGCGACAACACCGCATCGCGTAACAGTCGATAGCCGCGGCTGGGTGGTGCCATGAACCGCGTGCTCTTGCCTGCCTCTTCAATGATTTCCCGAGCGGCCTTGACCCGTTCGTCGCTATAAGAAGCCAGCAGTCCGGCACCGGCCAAGCCTTTTATGTGCAGCGCCAGTTTCCAGCCCAGGTCGTGGCAATCCTGGAACCCGGTATTGGCGCCGCGCACGCCGAAAATCGGTAACAGATGCGCCGCGTCTCCGGCAAAAATCACCCGGTCATTAATGTACTGCGGCAGGGTCAATGCCCGGGCCGAATACACCGAACTCCAATCCAGCTCCCAGACCGGGTTCTCGACGTCGAGCATCGCCAGTTGCGCATTGATCCGCTCACGCAAGGAGTCGGGGTGCAGCGCCTGCTCGGGGGTTTCGTCCGCGGGCAACTGGTAATCGATGCGCCAGATATCGCCGGGCTCGCGGTGCATCAACACCGTGTTGCCGGGGTTCCAGGCGGGATCGAAAAACGCCAGGCGTTCGGTCGGCAGGTCGAGCTTGATGCGGATGTCGGCAATCACGAACCGCCCTTCATAGGACGCACCTTCAAGCTTGAGTCCCAGCAACGAACGCAGTCCGGAGCGGGCGCCATCAGCGGCCACCACCCAATCGGCCTCCAGGGAATAGACATCGCCCGGGGTATCGACTTGCAACACGGCACGGTCGACGCCTTGCTCAATATCGATGACGTT
>DQGF01000177.1:4801-12243 GCA_003525045.1 Pseudomonas sp.
CACTCAATATCGATGACGTTGTTGCCCCAGCGCAATTCGATCAGCGGCTGTGCCTGGGCGGCCTCCACCAGATGTTGCTCGAGGTACTGCTGTTGCAAGTTGGTCATCGGCGCAAAACGATCGTGCTCGTCGACCGGTGCTTCCATGCGAAAAACCCGCTGACCTCGGTAGTACGAATTGCCGAAACGCCAGGGCAGGCCTTGCTCGGTCACCGCCTCGGACACCCCCACTTGCTGGAAGATCTCCATGGAACGGCGGGTGAAAACAATGGCGCGGCTGCCTTCACAGACTTGCTGCTGAGCCGCCAGAACGGTACTTCTGACACCGTAGCGCGCCAGTTCGAGCGCGAGCGTCAGGCCAATGGGTCCGGCGCCCACAATCACCACGGGCGAGCGATTGACGACGCCTGGAGACGGCACGAAAGCAGGATAAACCTGATAGGGGAAATACAGGGATTGATGGGGTACGACTTGAGGCTGATGCATGGTCCGGTGGCTCCCGGTTTATTGTTATCGGGACAGGTGTTGTCTCGGGCCACTCTAAATCCAAGCGCTCAGGGGGATGTCCCCTGGCGGGGACATCTTGCTGGCGCTCGCCAATCATACCTATCAAGTATCGCACCGCACCCAAACGATATTAGACCCTGGCGAGCGCCACACTTAGCCTGTGACTCGGCAAGCTCTGCTTGCGCGACAACAATTATAAAAATGCCCTTTGATCGGAGCCGCCATGAGCACTCACTATTCCATTCCCGAGTTGATCGACAGCACTCGACTCAGCGCTTTTCAGTGGCGAGTCTTTGGCCTGTGTTTTTTCGTCGCCATTCTGGACGGATTCGATACCCAGGCGATTGCCTTCACCGGCCCCTCGATCATCCAGGCATTCGGACTGGGCGCCGGAGCTTTGGCGCCCATCCTGACAGCAGGAATTGTCGGCATGGTGCTCGGGGCAATGGCATTGGGTTTGCTGGGCGATAAATTTGGTCGACGACCGACGATTATCGGGTCGGTAGCCTTGTTTGGTATCGCATCCCTGGCGACCGCATTCGCACAGACTACCGAGCAGATCCTGGTGTTGCGATTTATCGCCGGGCTAGGAATGGGCGGCGCAACACCCGTTGTCCTGTCGCTGGCGGCCGAGTATGGCAGCGCTAAACATCGTGGCACGATCATGACCACGGTGTTGCTCGGTTTGCCCGCTGGAGCCATTCTTGGAGGGTTGTTGGCCGCCAAGATGTTGCCCTCGATCGGTTGGCAAGGCATCTTTGCCGTCGGCGGTATCGTGCCGCTGGCGCTGGTGGTGATATTGATATTCGCATTGCCGGAGTCGTTGCATTTTTTAACCCGGCACCGGGCAGTTATCGGTCGTAAAAAGATTGAGCGAATTGTCGCCAAAATCACCCAACGCCAACTGTCTCCCGACAGTACTTACAGTGTCCCGGAGATGGACGTTAAAACCAGAGTGACCTCCTTGTTCAGTGGTGGACTGGCGCGTAATACCTTTGGCATATGGACTGTCTATCTCTTCAACTGGGTTGCCTGGTTCATGTTTCTCTCCTGGTTACCTACCGTGCTCAAAGCCAGCGGATTACCCGCGGAACAGGCGCCCATGGGGACTGTTGCGGTCAACGCGGTGTTTGTCGTTTGTGCCATTCCACTCTCGATCATCTTACCCAAGATCAACACCCGGCTTTTGTTGCTGGTCCTGTTTCTATTCGGCATTGTTCTGTGCCTGGGGCTGGCCAACAGTGGCAATAACTGGACACTGGTATTCATCCTCGCCGGCTGCGCGGGCTTGGGCATTGGCGGTCAGCAAATCGTGTTGAACTACATGGTTGCCCAGGCCTATCCCACTGCATTGCGTGCAACGGCAACCGGCTGGGCGATTGCACTGGGTCGGGTGGGCGCCATTATCGGATCGGCCAGCGGCGGCTGGTTTCTCGAACATGGGGGTCCTGCGGGTTATTACTCAGCGCTGATCGTGCCATTGGTGATTGCGGCAGCAGGGCTCATGATCATTCGCACCCAACCTGGTGCAATGGAAAGTCAGCCACTCGCAACGCATTGAGTATCAGCTCCAGCCCGCATTGCTGGAAAACTACCCCAATTGCGCCTGAATCTTTTGCACGACGCCCTGCATCGCAGGTAAATATCGGCGAGCGGCTTCCTCAATGGGCATCGCCTTGGCGATGTAGACCAGATTCAGGCAGCCCAGCACTTGTTCCTCATGCATCACCGGGATCGCAATGGCGGCGATCTTGCGCTCTTCTCCCCAATGCGCATTATTTTCGCCATAACCCTTGCTGAGCGTGTGCTCCACCAGCCGGTCGACAAATCGGCGATCCGCGGCAAATGCCGCTTGTTCGTCGTCGCGACTGACCATCAACTCAATCAACTCTTCTCGCTCCGCCGGTCGGCAGTACGCGAAATACGCGCGCCCGGTCGCAGTCATCAGCAAGGGTAAGCGGCGGCCAACCATGGAGCGGTGAAACGACAGGCGACTGAAACGATGGGTGGTCTCACGGATGACCATGGCATCGCCATCCAGCGTGCACAGGTCGGTGGGCCAGACGACTTCCTGCAGCAACTCGCCGAGCAAGGGTGCGGCGATGGAGGAGATCCATTGCTCATCACGAAACCCTTCACTGAGTTCGCGAACTTTCAACGTCAGTCGATAGCTGTCATCCGACTCGCTACGCCGTACATAACCTTCAGCCTGCAAGGTCTCCAACAACCTGCGCACGGTGGTGCGGTGCAGACCGCTCTGCTCAGCCAGTTGCGTGGTGCTGGCGCCGCCGTCGAAGCGGTTCAAGCCATTGATCAGTGCCAGACCGCGCATCAGGCCACGCACGGCTTTGTATTCGGTTTCGCTCATGGCTGGCTCCTTTATCGTTGTAAATCAATCATGTGCACTTAGTGCACACTAACAAGGGTTGTCGTTGTCGACCAGCCCTGTGATTTCCATACTGCGCCCAACAAGAAATCCAAAAGCGCTGTACGGAGATACCCATGAGTTCTGCTCCCACTCCTTCCATAGTGGACCTGACCACCGACGTCGCCATCGTTGGTGCCGGACCGGTCGGCTTGATGATCGCCAATTACCTGGGCCAATGCGGTGTGAATGTCACCGTCGTGGAAAAGCTCGACAGCCTGATCGACTACCCCCGCGCCATCGGTCTGGACGACGAAAGCCTGCGTACTTTTCAGGCTGTCGGTCTGGCCGACAACGTGCTGCCGCACACCACACCCTGGCACGCCATGCGCTTCCTGACCCCCAAGGGTCGCTGCTTTGCCGATATACAGCCCAAGACCGATGAGTTCGGCTGGTCGCGACGCAACGCGTTCATCCAGCCGTTGGCCGACCGCGTACTGTTCGAAGGCTTGCAGCGCTTTGATAACGTCAAGGTGCTGTTCGGCCGCGAGCTCGAAGGCTTCGCACAAAGTGACAGCGCTGTGGTGCTCAACCTCAAGGACCAGAACGGACGCAGCGAACGCCTGCAGGCGAAGTATCTGATCGGCTGCGACGGTGGCAACAGCCTGGTGCGGCGCAGCCTGAACATCAGCTTCGAAGGCAAGACCGCACCGAATCAGTGGATCGTCGTCGACATCGCCAACGATCCGCTGAGCACGCCCCATGTGTACCTGTGCTGCGACCCGGTGCGCCCCTACGTATCAGCGGCGCTGCCCCACGCCGTGCGCCGCTTCGAATTCATGGTCATGCCTGGCGAGACCGAAGCCGAGCTGAGCAAACCCGAGAACATGCGCAAGCTGCTGGCCAAGGTGCTGCCGAATCCGGATCGCATCGACCTGATCCGTAGCCGCGTCTATACCCACAACGCGCGCCTGGCCGGCAAGTTCCGCGAGGGCCGGGTCCTGTTAGCCGGCGATGCCGCGCACATCATGCCGGTCTGGCAGGGTCAGGGTTACAACAGCGGCATGCGCGATGCGTCCAACCTGGCCTGGAAACTGGCACTGGTGATCAAGGGCCTGGCCGCCGACAGTTTGCTCGACAGCTATGAACAGGAACGCCGCGACCACGCCAAGGCGATGATCGACCTTTCTGTGCTCGCCGGCCATGTGCTGGCACCACCCAAGCGCTGGCAGGGCACCTTGCGTGATGGCGTGTCGTGGCTCCTCAACTATGTGCCGCCGGTCAAACGCTACTTCGTGGAAATGCGCTTCAAGCCGATGCCGCAATATGCCCAGGGCGCCTTGATCGTACCCAGCGAAAAATGCTCGCCCGTGGGCAAGATGTTCATTCAGCCCCGGGTGCTGACCGAAGCCGGCGAAACCATGTTGCTGGATGAGGTGATCGGCGAGAATTTCGCAATGATCGCCTGGGGCTGCGACCCGACCTGGGGCCTGACGGCTGTACAGATCGAGCAATGGCAAGCACTGGGCACGCGTTTTATCCAGGTACTGCCGGACGTCCAGCTCAAAGCTGCCAGTGACGTCAGCCAAGGTGTGATCCGCATCGGCGACAGCACCGGCCGCCTCAAGGAATGGTTCGCCCGCGGCTCGGCCTCCATCGCCCTGGTGCGTCCGGATCGCTTCCTCGCCGGCCTCGCCATTCCGCAAACCGTCGGCCAGACCTGTGATGAATTGGCGCTGGCGCTGAAGGCGCTGCCGCAACCCGACGTGGCGATCCCCGCCAGCAAGGTGGCCTGACATGAGCGCTTATTTGCACTGCTTGTCGCACACACCACTGGTGGGCTACGTCGACCCGACGCCCGACGTGCTGGCCGAGGTCGATGGGATGATCGCTGATGCCCGTGAGCGCATCGCCCGCTTCGACCCGGAGCTGATCGTGCTCTTCGGCCCCGACCACTACAACGGTTTCTTCTACGACGTGATGCCGGCTTTCTGCATCGGCATGGCGGCCGACGCCATCGGCGATTTCGACACCGCCGCCGGCCCGTTGGACGTGCCCAAGGCGCTGGCCGAATCCTGCGCCCAGGCTGTATTGGATGCCGGTGTCGACGCCGCCGTGTCTTATCGCATGCAGGTCGACCACGCGTTCGCGCAACCGCTGGAGCTATTGCTGGGTGGCTTACAAGGCTGCCCGGTGATCCCGGTGTTCATTAATTCGGTCGCCGTGCCCCTGCCCGGCTTCAAGCGTGCCCGTCTGCTCGGTGAAGCGATTGGCCAGTGGGCGCAGTCGCTGAACAAGCGCGTCCTGTTCCTGGCTTCCGGGGGGTTGTCCCATCAACCTCCGGTGCCGGAACTGGCCAAAGTCGATGCGCGCATGGCCGATCGGCTGATGGGCAGCGGTCGCCAATTGCCGGCGGATGAGCGACAGGCACGCCAGGAACGAGTCATCCAGGCCGCCCGGGATTTCGTTGAAGACCAACGCAGTCTGCACCCGCTTAATCCGGATTGGGACCAGCAGTTTCTCGACACCCTCGAACAGGGCCGCCTGAGCGACCTCGATGCGCTGGGCAACGACGAGCTGTCGGCATTGGCCGGCAAGTCCACACATGAAGTGAAAACCTGGGTCGCTGCCTTCGCCGCCCTCAGCGCCTTCGGCCCGTATCAGACCGAGGGCCGCTACTACCGTCCGATTCCCGAATGGATCGCCGGCTTCGCCGCCCTTGGCGCCCAGCCGCTGAACATCCACCATTGAATTCAAGGAACACTGCCATGACTGCCACTGATTGCGCGTTCACCGAAGCATCCTCGAGCCGTTTTGCCCGCATCAAGGAAGGCGAGCTGGACCTGCAACTGCATTATAACGATGTCGGCCCGAGCCCTGAAAATCAGGCCGCTGAAACCGTGGTCATGCTCCACGGCTCCGGTCCCGGCGCCAGCGGCTGGGCCAACTTCCACCGCAACATCGAACCCTTGGTGGCCGCTGGTTACCGGGTGATTTTGCTCGACTGCCCGGGCTGGAGCAAAAGTGACCCTATCGTCAGTGAAGGTTCGCGTTCGAACCTCAATGCACAGGCGCTCAAGGGCCTGTTGGATGTGCTGGACCTGGACCGCGTCCACATCATAGGCAACTCGATGGGGGCCCACAGCACCGTCGCCTTCGCCCTGGAAAACCCCGAGCGGATCGGCAAGTTGATCCTGATGGGCGGCGGCACTGGCGGCCCGAGCGCCTTCGTACCGCAACCCACCGAAGGCATCAAGCTGATCGGCGCGCTGTACCGCGAACCCACCATCGAGAACCTGAAGAAGATGATGAACGTCTTCGTTTTCGACGCCAGCAGCATGACCGACGAACTGTTCCAGACCCGTCTGGACAACATCCTGGCGCGTCGCGACCACCTGGAAAACTTCGTCAAGAGCAGCACGCTCAATCCCAAGCAGTTCCCGGACTTCAGCCACCGCCTGCATGAAATCACCGCCGACACCCTGATCGTCTGGGGCCGCGAGGACCGCTTCGTGCCGATGGACACCGGCTTGCGCCTGCTGGCCGGCCTGCCCAAAGCGCAACTGCACGTGTTCAACCGTTGCGGCCACTGGGCGCAGTGGGAACACGCCGAGAAGTTCAACCGCATGGTCCTGGACTTCCTGACCCATTGATCACCGAGGCTGACATGAACCTGACTCAAGACACACTGCAACAGCTCGCCGCTGACCTGCGCCAGGCCGAAGCCCACGGCGAAGCGATCGGGCCACTGCGCGAGCAGATCGGCGAAAACAACGCCGAGGCCGCTTACAGCATTCAGCGCCTCAACGTCGCCCACGGCGTGGCCAACGGACGCCGCGTGGTCGGCCGCAAGATCGGCCTGACCAATGCCAAGGTGCAGGCGCAATTGGGCGTGGACCAACCGGACTTCGGCACGCTCTTCGCCGACATGTGCTACGGCGACAACGCCAGCGTGCCAGTCGGCCGCGTACTGCAACCGAAGATCGAGGCGGAAATCGCCTTGATCCTCGAACGCGATCTGCCCCGCGCCGACACCACGTTTGCCGAGGTGATGGCGGCCACCGGCTGGGTCGTCCCGGCACTGGAAATCGTTGGCAGTCGGGTCCAGGGCTGGAACATCCGCTTCGTCGATACCGTGGCTGACAACGCTTCCAGTGGCTGCTTTGTACTGGGTGGCCCGGCTCGACGTATCGATGGGCTCGACCTGCGCCAGGCCAGCATGCGCATGACCCGCAATGGTGAAGAAGTGTCCAGCGGCAGCGGTGCCGAATGCCTCGGTCATCCGCTCAATGCAGCCGTCTGGCTGGCCTGCACCATGGCTCGCCTCGGCGATCCGCTGCGGGCTGGCGACATCATTCTCACCGGTGCGCTGGGGCCGATGGTGGCGGTAGCCGCCGGTGATCGGTTCGAGGCCGAGATCGAAGGCCTCGGCCGAGTCGGTGTGGACTTCACGGTAGAGAGTAGCGCCGAGTGATCGGCGACTTGCGTGCAAATGAGGCAACAACAATGAACAAACTCAAAGTCGCCATCGTTGGTTCCGGCAACATCGGCACCGACCTGATGATCAAGAT
>DQGF01000180.1:0-1306 GCA_003525045.1 Pseudomonas sp.
TCTACGACTACCTGCGCCTGCTTTACGCTCGTGTGGGTATTCCGCGTTGTCCAGATCACGATATTCCCCTGGAAGCACAGACGGTCAGCCAGATGGTCGACCTCGTGCTGGCCCAACCGGAAGGCAGCAAACTCATGCTGCTGGCCCCGGTGATTCGCGAACGTAAAGGCGAACACCTTTCGGTCTTCGAAGAACTGCGTGCCCAGGGCTTCGTGCGGGCCCGGGTCAACGGCAGGCTGCGCGAGCTGGACGAGTTGCCGAAGCTGGATAAACAGAAGAAGCACTCGATCGATGTGGTGGTTGACCGTTTCAAGGTTCGCGCCGATCTGCAACAGCGTCTGGCCGAATCGTTCGAGACCGCTCTAAAACTGGCGGACGGTATTGCCCTGGTTGCACCGATGGACGACGAACCCGGCGAAGAAATCATCTTCTCCGCGCGCTTCGCCTGCCCGATCTGCGGCCATGCGATCAGCGAACTGGAGCCCAAGCTGTTTTCCTTCAACAACCCGGCCGGTGCTTGCCCCACCTGCGATGGCCTGGGGGTGAAGCAGTTCTTTGACATCAAGCGACTGGTCAATGGCGAACTGACCCTGGCCGAAGGCGCGATTCGCGGCTGGGACAGGCGCAACGTCTATTACTTCCAGATGCTCGGGTCGCTGGCCTCACACTACAAGTTCAGCCTGGAAGTGCCGTTCAACGAACTGCCGGCCGATCAGCAGAAATTCATTCTGTATGGCAGTGGCTCGCAGAATGTCGATTTCAAGTATCTGAACGACCGTGGCGACATCGTCAAACGCTCGCACCCGTTCGAAGGCATCGTGCCGAACCTGGAGCGTCGCTACCGCGAGACCGAGTCCGCCTCGGTGCGCGAAGAGCTGGCCAAATTCCTCAGCACCCAGCCTTGCCCGGATTGCCGTGGCACCCGCCTGCGTCGCGAAGCGCGGCACGTTTGGGTCGGCGAGAAGACGCTGCCGGCGGTGACCAATCTGCCGATCGGCGATGCCTGTGAGTATTTCGGGGTACTGAAACTTACCGGTCGCCGTGGTGAGATTGCCGACAAGATTCTCAAGGAAATTCGCGAGCGCCTGCAGTTCCTGGTCAACGTCGGCCTCGACTATTTGTCGCTGGACCGCAGTGCCGACACGCTGTCCGGCGGTGAGGCTCAGCGGATTCGTCTGGCCAGTCAGATCGGCGCGGGTCTTGTCGGGGTTCTGTACATTCTCGATGAACCTTCGATCGGGCTGCACCAGCGAGACAACGATCGCTTGCTCGGTACGCTCAAGCACCTGCGCGACATCGGCAACAC
>DQGF01000180.1:1614-2075 GCA_003525045.1 Pseudomonas sp.
ATCGTGGTCGAGCACGACGAGGATGCGATTCGCCTGGCGGACTATGTGGTGGATATCGGCCCTGGTGCCGGCGTACACGGCGGACATATCGTCGCCGAAGGCACGCCGGCCGAGGTCATGGCCCATCCTGATTCGTTGACCGGCAAGTACCTGTCGGGCCGGGTGAAGATCCCCGTTCCGGCCAAACGCACGCCGCGTAACAAGAAGTTGTCGCTGTCGCTCAAGGGCGCGCGCGGCAACAACCTGCGTAACGTCGATCTGGACATTCCTATCGGCCTGCTCACCTGCGTAACCGGTGTGTCTGGCTCGGGCAAGTCGACGCTGATCAACAACACACTGTTTCCTTTGAGCGCTACGGCACTCAACGGCGCAACGACCCTGGAAGCTGCTGCTCACGACAGCATCAAGGGTCTGGAGCATCTGGATAAGGTTGTCGACATCGACCAGAGCCCGATCGGCCG
>DQGF01000180.1:2380-9586 GCA_003525045.1 Pseudomonas sp.
GGCCGCACGCCGCGTTCCAACCCGGCTACCTACACCGGGCTGTTCACGCCGATTCGCGAACTGTTTGCCGGTGTCCCGGAATCCCGCTCTCGCGGCTACGGCCCGGGGCGGTTCTCCTTCAACGTGAAGGGTGGTCGCTGTGAGGCTTGTCAGGGCGATGGCCTGATCAAGGTGGAAATGCACTTCCTGCCGGATATATATGTTCCGTGCGACGTCTGCAAGAGCAAGCGCTACAACCGCGAGACGTTGGAGATCAAATACAAGGGCAAGAACATCCACGAAACCCTCGAGATGACCATCGAGGAAGCTCGAGTGTTCTTCGACGCGGTACCTGCCCTGGCGCGCAAGCTTCAGACACTGATGGACGTCGGTCTGTCGTACATCAAGCTGGGGCAATCGGCGACCACGCTGTCGGGTGGTGAAGCGCAGCGGGTGAAACTGTCCCGCGAGCTGTCCAAGCGCGACACCGGCAAGACGCTGTACATCCTCGACGAGCCGACCACCGGTCTGCACTTCGCTGATATCCAGCAACTGCTCGACGTACTGCATCGATTGCGCGACCACGGCAACACAGTGGTGGTAATCGAGCACAACCTGGACGTGATCAAGACAGCCGACTGGTTGGTGGACCTGGGGCCGGAAGGCGGCTCCAAGGGCGGCCAGATAATCGCCGTCGGTACACCGGAAGAAGTCTGTGAGATGAAGCAATCTCATACCGGTTTCTATCTCAAGCCGCTGCTGGAGCGCGACAGGGCCTGAGTCGGGGCCAAGAAAAAGCCCCTGTCACTTTGTCGGTGACAGGGGCTTTTTTGTACCTGACCTGTAGGAGCCAAGCTTGCTGGCGATAGCGATCTCAAGGATGCCTTCGCCAGCAAGCCGTGCTCCTACAGTACAGCAGCATCAGAACTGCGATTGCAGGTAATTTTCCAAACCGATCAGTTTGATCAGACCCAGCTGTTTTTCGAGCCAGTAGGTGTGATCTTCTTCGGTGTCGTTCAGCTGAATACGCAGCATCTCGCGGCTGACGTAGTCCTTATGCTGCTCGCAGAGCTCGATGCCCTTGCAGAGTGCGGCGCGGACCTTGTATTCCAGTCGCAGGTCGGCAGCGAGCATGTCAGGCACGGTGGTACCGACATCCAGGTCGTCCGGACGCATGCGCGGCGTGCCTTCGAGCATGAGTATTCGACGCATCAGGGCATCGGCGTGCCCAGCTTCTTCTTCCATCTCGTGGTTGATACGTTCGTAGAGCTCGGTGAATCCCCAGTCCTCATACATCCGCGAGTGAACGAAATATTGATCACGCGCGGCCAGCTCGCCGGTCAGCAACGTGTTGAGGTAATCGATTACGTCTGGGTGGCCTTGCATCGCCCTACATCTCCCTGCTTGAAAGTTTGTAGTTTGAACCAATGAGGCTGTTTGGTCACTTCGTTTGCGCGATAAAAGCGAAGATATTCTGAGAAAACTGGTTTAAATAACGCAAAAACCGCCCAAATGAGGGCGGTTCTGCTTCTCGTTTAGACTTCGTTAAGCTGTACACCCAACGCCGTTGCGATTGCTTCTCCGTACGCCGGGTCGGCCCTGTAGAAGTGCTGCAGTTGACGGTCGATCACGTCACCCGATACTCCAGCCATCGCGCCGGCAATGTTGTTGATCAGCAGGGCTTTCTGCTGGTCGCTCATCAAACGGAATAGCGCACCGGCGTGGCTGTAGTAGTCGGTGTCTTCGCGATGATCGTAGCGATCAGCAGCGCCGCTCAGCGCCAAAGCAGGCTCAGCATAGCGAGGCGCTTGTTTCGGCGACTCGACGTAGCTGTTCGGCTCATAGTTCGGCGCTGCGCCGCCATTGCTGCCAAACGCCATGGAGCCATCGCGCTGGTAGTTGTTGACCGGACTGCGCGGCGCATTCACCGGCAACTGCTGGTGGTTGGTACCAATACGGTAGCGGTGTGCATCAGCGTAAGCGAATACTCGCCCCTGCAGCATGCGGTCAGGCGACAGCCCGACGCCTGGGACCATGTTGCTTGGACCGAACGCCGCTTGCTCGACTTCAGCGAAGTAGTTCAGTGGATTGCGGTTGAGCTCAAGTTCGCCGACTTCGAGTAGGGGAAACTCTTTCTGTGACCAGGTCTTGGTCACATCGAACGGATTCTCGTAGTGGGCCGCAGCCTGAGCCTCGCTCATGATCTGAACGCATACTCGCCATTTCGGGAAGTCACCGCGCTCGATCGCCTCGAACAGGTCACGCTGAGCGTAATCCGGATCGGTACCGGCCAGGCGAGCCGCTTCAGCGGGAGCCAGGTTCTTGATCCCTTGTTTGGTCTTGTAGTGCCACTTCACCCAGTGACGTTCACCCTTGGCGCTGATCAAGCTGTAGGTGTGGCTGCCGAAGCCGTGCATGTGACGGTAGCCGTCAGGTATGCCGCGATCCGAAAACAGAATGGTGACCTGGTGCAGCGCCTCAGGCGAGTGCGACCAGAAATCCCACATCATCTGCGCGCTTTTCAGGTTGCTTTGCGGCAGGCGTTTTTGGGTGTGGATAAAGTCGGGAAATTTCAGCGGGTCACGGATAAAGAACACCGGCGTGTTGTTGCCGACAATGTCCCAATTACCTTCCTCGGTGTAGAACTTCAGGGCGAAGCCGCGGGGATCGCGCTCGGTATCAGCCGAACCACGCTCACCGCCTACGGTGGAAAACCGCAGGAAGGTCGGCGTTTGTTTGCCAACGGATTCAAACAATTTGGCGCTGGTGTATTCGGTGATGTCACGGGTCACGGTGAACGTACCGTAAGCACCCGAGCCTTTGGCGTGTACACGACGCTCAGGGATGTTTTCACGGTTGAAGTGGGCAAGCTTCTCGATCAGGTGAAAATCGTCGAGCAGCAGCGGGCCACGTGGGCCGGCGGAACGGGAATTCTGGTTGTCGGCGACAGGAGCGCCACTGGCGGTGGTAAGCGTTTTGTTTTGGCTCATGCGATCTCTTCCTCTGTCAGTCTTTTAACTACCGGCTAATCGGCTGAGAGAGAGTATTGATCACCGACGTTACACCTACAAATTCATTAACCTGTAAGTGTCGATAGAAAATAACTAATGGAGCGCACGACCAGACTTTTCGAGCGCGCACAAAAAACCGGGCACTAGGCCCGGTTCTTCGTTTCAGACTGACGTCTTACTCAGCGGATACAGCTTCACCACCGGCAGGACGATCAACCAACTCGACGTACGCCATAGGCGCGTTGTCGCCAGTGCGGAAACCGCACTTGAGGATGCGCAGGTAGCCACCCTCACGGGTAGCGTAACGCTTGCCCAGGTCGTTGAAGAGCTTACCAACGATAGCTTTCGAACGAGTACGGTCGAAAGCCAGACGGCGGTTAGCCAGGCTGTCTGTCTTGGCCAAAGTGATCAGCGGCTCAGCAACGCGACGCAGTTCTTTAGCTTTTGGCAGTGTAGTTTTGATCAGCTCGTGCTCGAACAGCGACACTGCCATGTTTTGAAACATGGCCTTGCGGTGCGAGCTAGTGCGGCTCAGGTGACGACCACTTTTACGATGACGCATGGTTCATTCCTTACCAAACACAACGTTCGGTGATTACGACGATCAGGCAGTCGCCTTGTCGTCCTTCTTAAGACTTGCAGGCGGCCAGTTGTCGAGGCGCATGCCGAGGGACAGACCGCGGGAGGCCAGAACGTCCTTGATTTCAGTCAAGGATTTCTTGCCAAGGTTCGGAGTCTTCAACAGCTCTACTTCGGTACGCTGAATCAGGTCACCGATGTAGTAGATGTTTTCCGCCTTAAGGCAGTTAGCCGAACGTACAGTCAGTTCCAGATCGTCAACCGGGCGAAGCAGGATCGGATCGATCTCGTCTTCCTGCTCCACAACCACTGGCTCACTGTCACCTTTGAGGTCGACGAACGCAGCCAACTGCTGTTGCAGAATGGTTGCAGCACGGCGGATAGCCTCTTCAGGATCCAGGGTACCGTTGGTTTCCAGATCAATAACCAGCTTGTCCAGGTTAGTACGCTGCTCGACACGGGCGTTTTCCACCACGTATGCGATACGGCGAACCGGGCTGAACGAAGAGTCAAGCTGCAAGCGACCGATGCTGCGGCTTTCGTCTTCATCGCTCTGACGCGAGTCTGCCGGTTCATAACCACGACCACGAGCTACGGTGAGCTTCATGTTCAGGGCGCCGTTAGACGCCAGGTTAGCGATTACGTGATCGGGGTTAACGATCTCGACATCATGATCCAGCTGAATATCGGCAGCGGTAACCACCCCCGAACCCTTCTTCGACAAGGTCAGCGTAACTTCGTCACGGCCGTGCAGCTTGATAGCCAGACCTTTAAGGTTCAACAGGATTTCAATTACGTCTTCCTGTACACCTTCGATGGCGCTGTACTCGTGGAGCACACCGTCAATCTCGGCCTCGACTACTGCACAGCCGGGCATTGAGGACAACAGGATGCGGCGCAGCGCGTTGCCCAGGGTGTGGCCAAAACCACGCTCGAGAGGCTCGAGAGTGATCTTGGCGCGGGTTGGACTGACAACCTGCACATCAATATGGCGGGGTGTCAGGAACTCATTTACCGAAATCTGCATGGATGCACCTATTTTCTAGCCCTTACTTGGAGTAGAGCTCGACAATCAGGCTTTCGTTGATGTCGGCGGACAGATCACTGCGAGCTGGAACGTTCTTGAAAACGCCCGACTTCTTCTCAGTGTCTACTTCTACCCATTCTACGCGGCCACGTTGGGCACACAGATCGAGAGCTTGGACAATGCGAAGTTGGTTCTTTGCTTTCTCGCGAATCGCGACCACGTCACCAGCACGAACCTGGTACGACGGTACGTTTACGGTCTGACCGTTAACGCTGACGGATTTGTGCGATACCAGCTGACGGGATTCGGCACGAGTAGAGCCAAAACCCATACGGTATACAACGTTGTCCAGACGGCATTCGAGCAGTTGCAACAGGTTTTCGCCGGTTGCACCTTTCTTGCCAGCAGCTTCTTTGTAGTAGCCGCTGAATTGACGCTCGAGAACGCCGTAGATACGACGGACCTTCTGCTTTTCACGCAGTTGGGTGCCGTAATCGGACTGGCGACCGCGGCGTTGGCCGTGGATACCAGGTGCTGCTTCGATGTTGCACTTCGATTCGATCGCGCGCACGCCGCTCTTCAGGAAGAGATCGGTGCCTTCGCGACGAGCGAGTTTGCATTTTGGACCAATGTAACGAGCCATTCTTTACAATCTCCTGGATTACACGCGGCGCTTCTTCGGCGGACGGCACCCGTTGTGCGGGATTGGCGTCACGTCGGTGATGCTGGCGATCTTATAGCCACAGCCGTTCAATGCACGGACAGCAGACTCACGACCTGGACCTGGACCCTTGACGTTAACGTCGAGGTTTTTCAGGCCATATTCCAGCGCAGCTTGACCAGCACGTTCAGCAGCTACTTGAGCAGCAAACGGGGTGGACTTGCGGGAACCGCGGAAACCCGAACCACCGGAGGTAGCCCAAGAAAGCGCGTTACCTTGACGGTCGGTGATGGTCACGATTGTGTTGTTAAAAGAAGCATGGATGTGGGCGATGCCATCAACCACTGTCTTTTTAACTTTTTTACGAGGACGAGCAGCAGGTTTTGCCATGATTAATTTCCTGTCGATTCGCTGGGGCGATTACTTGCGGATCGGCTTACGCGGACCTTTACGGGTACGCGCGTTAGTCTTGGTACGCTGACCGCGCACTGGAAGACCACGACGATGACGCAGACCGCGATAGCAACCGAGGTCCATCAAACGCTTGATTTTCATGTTGATTTCGCGACGCAGGTCACCTTCAGTGGTGAACTTCGCCACTTCGCCACGCAGCTGTTCAATCTGCTCGTCGCTCAGATCCTTGATCTTTGCGGCTGGGTTTACCCCAGTCACTGCACAAATTTTCTGTGCAGTTGTGCGACCAACACCATAGATGTAGGTCAGCGAGATAACAGTGTGCTTGTTATCTGGAATGTTAACGCCTGCAATACGGGCCATTCAGTGGGACTCCAATTGACAGCTACCTACGCCCCGGAAGCCAAGAAATAGGGCGCGAGATAATATCGCTGTAATAACAAATAATCAACCCGGCAGCGCACTAGCTGCCGGGCTTCAAGCGGATCACACTCAGCCTTGGCGCTGTTTGTGACGCGGTTCCGCGCTGCAAATTACTCGAACAACACCTTCGCGGCGAATAATCTTGCAGTTGCGGCACAGCTTTTTCACCGATGCACGAACTTTCATCACCAACTCCTCGAACCTTATGGGTACTCAGCGCAACATGCCGCTGCCGTAACCCTTCAGGTTGGCTTTCTTCATCAGGGATTCGTACTGGTGCGAAACGAGGTGCGATTGTACTTGGGACATGAAGTCCATCACAACCACGACCACGATCAGCAACGAGGTCCCGCCAAGGTAGAACGGAACGTTTGCTGCAACCACCAGGAACTGGGGCAACAGGCACACGGCCGTCATATATAGAGCACCGAACAGGGTCAAACGAGTCAGAACGCCATCAATGTAGCGCGCCGACTGCTCGCCTGGACGGATGCCCGGAATAAAGGCACCGGACTTCTTCAGGTTTTCCGCTACGTCTTTCGGATTGAACATCAACGCCGTATAGAAGAAGCAGAAGAAAATAATCCCTGCACTAAACAGCAGAATATTCAACGGCTGACCAGGAGCGATCGACTGCGAGATGTCCTGCAACCAGCCCAAACCTTCGGACTGGCCGAACCAGGTACCCAACGAAGCCGGGAACAGCAAAATGCTGCTCGCGAAAATGGCCGGAATAACACCGGCCATGTTCACCTTCAGCGGCAAGTGGCTGGTCTGCGCAGCGAAGACCTTGCGGCCCTGCTGACGCTTGGCGTAGTGAACAGCAATACGACGCTGACCACGCTCAATGAACACCACGAAACCGATAATCGCTACTGCCAGCAAACCGATGGCAACCAGGGCGAAAATGTTGATATCACCCTGACGCGCAGACTCGAAAGACTGCCCGATCGCTCTCGGAAGACCGGCGACGATACCTGCGAAAATCAACATCGAGATACCGTTGCCAACACCACGCTCAGTAATCTGCTCACCCAGCCACATCATGAACATCGCACCAGCCACAAAAGTGGATACCGCGACGAAATGGAAGCCAAAGTCACCAGTGAACG